>DASQGY010000126.1:0-2843 GCA_035632375.1 Bryobacteraceae bacterium
GAGCTTCACCGCCGATGCGGTTTCCGGCGCAAACGGCGCCGGCGGTGGCGGCGTCATCATCTCGCTCCTCTCGATTGGTTCCGGCACGGCGCTCATCAATCAGCTTACCCCCTCTGGGCCGAAACTCCGCGCGACAGAATCAGCCGCGCCGCGATGTTTGCCACCAACACCAACGCCAGCAGCACCAGCCCCGCCGCCCAAGCCTGCCGATGCCAATCGTCGTATGGCGAAATGGCATGCGTATAGATCATCACCGGCAGCGTCGCCGTCGGCGAGCTGAGCCGGTCCGGCCAAAACTGATTGTTGAGACAGGTAAAGAGCAGCGGCGCAGTCTCCCCGGCCACGCGCGCGACGCCCAGAATCAACCCGGTCAGAATTCCCTGCTTCGCCGCCGGAACCACCACCGTCAGGATAGTCCGCGTCCTGCTCGCTCCCAGAGCAAGCGACCCTTCACGGAGCGGATTCGGCACCGCACGCAAGAACTGTTCCGTGCTGCGCAGCACGATCGGGATCATCATCAGGCTCAGAGCGAACCCGCCCGCCCACGCCGAAAACCGATGCATCGGCACCACCACCACCGTCCAGGCGAATATCCCAATCACAATCGATGGCACGCCGTTCAAAAGATCGGCGGTGTAGCGCACCAGGAATGACATAGTGCTTCCGCCGAATTCCGCCAGGTAGATCCCCCCCAGGAATCCGATCGGCACGCCAATCGCCACCGCGATCAAAACTGTGACCGCGCTTCCCACAATCGCGTTCGCCATCCCTCCGCCAATCTCTCCCGGCGGCATAGGCAGCTTCGTGAAGAAATTCCAATCCAGCGATCTCCAGCCGTTCCACAGCAGGAAGCCCAGAATCAGGAACAGCACCGATACCGTCACCACGGTACACACGCCCGTCAGCGCCAGCATGACGTTGTTCACCATTCTTCTGCGCTTCGCTCGACCCATCACTCCTGCCTGGAACCTTTCCTCGCTGTGGCCACAATCAGCAAGCGCGCGGATGCGTTCAACAGCATCGTCACCCCGAACAGCACCAATCCCAATTCCACCAGCGCGCTGAGATAGACGTCTCCGGTCGCCTCGGTAAATTCATTGGCGATGATCGCGGCAATGGTATAACCTGGCGCGAGCAACGAAGCGTGGATGCCGGGATCGTTGCCGATCACCATGGTCACCGCCATGGTCTCTCCCAAAGCTCGCGCCAACGCCAGGAAAATAGATCCAATGATCCCCAGCCGCGCAAACGGGACAACCACCTGCCACGTGGATTCCCATTTCGTCGCCCCCAGCGCCAGCGCCGCCTCGCGCTGCTCTCTCGGAACCGCCAGCAAGGCCTCTCGCGAAATGGAAATGATAAACGGAAAGGTCATGATCGCCAGGATCAGCCCCGCTGCCAGATAGCCGACGCCGTATGCGTGCCCTTGAAACAACGGCAGGAACCCCAGCGTGCTCTTCAAAAACGGCTCGACGTACTCGCGCAGCAGCGGCACCAGCGTGAAGATGGCCAGCAGTCCGAAGATCACGCTCGGAACCGCCGCCAGCAACTCCACCAAGAACGTGCAAATGTTCGAAAGCCGCGGCGGCGCAAGCTCCGATAGAAAAATAGCCGCCCCCACACCCAGGGGAACGGAAATCAGCAGCGCCAGAAACGATGTCAGGACTGTTCCATAAATGAACGGCAGCGCGCCAAACTTCTCCGCCACCGGATCCCACACGCGAGTGAACAAAAAGCCCAGCCCGAACTTCGCCCTCGATCCGCCGGAGTGAATCCACAATTCGTAGAACAGCAGCACCGTTACCAGGAACACGCTGGCGGCGAAGATGAGCGTGATCAGGTGGGCAATCTCGTCCCCGCTCCGCAGACGTCTCGCGAATTTCCGCGCCCAGGGCTGGGGCGGCAAAGCAACAGCAGCGGCGCCGGCCATGTTCACTGAACGAGTGCGATCTGCTTTTCTTCCTTCGCCACCACCGGCTTCGGAAGCGGCGCATAACTCATCGAAGCCGCGTATTGCTGCCCGGAAGTAAGCATCCACTTCAGGAAATCCTTGATCGCCGCGCGCTTCCCGGCGTTCTCGATCTTGGCCGGGATCAGCAGCCAGGTAAAGCTCGATATCGGGTATGCGTCTTTGCCCGGAGCGTTCGTGATCGACACCCGGAAGTCGTCCGGCATATTCTTGGCCGCGCCCGCAGCCGCCTCCGAAACCGTGTTGAAGTCCGCCTTCACGAAAGTCCCGGCGGCATTGCGCACCTCGCCGTAACTCATCTTGTTCTGCACGGCGTAGATCAGTTCCACGTAACCGATCGAATTCGGCGTCTGCTTCACCAGTCCAGCCACGCCTTCGTTGCCCTTGCCGCCCAACCCAACCGGCCAATTCACAGATGCTCCGGCGCCCACCTTGCTCTTCCATGTGGAACTGACCTTGGAGAGATAATCCGTCCACACGAAGGTGGTTCCACTCCCCTCCGACCGGTGCACCACCGTGATTTCCTTGTCCGGCAGATTCACTCCCGGATTATCCTTCTTCAACGCAGCATCGTTCCACTTCGCGATGCTGCCGAGAAAAATCCCGGCCAGTGCCTCTGCGCTGAACTTGATACTGCCCGATACGCCTTGTACGTTGTATGTCGGCACCACTCCGCCAAGAACCGTCGGGAAGTGCAGCACCTTGTACTTCTTGATCTTCGAGATCTGTTCATCGGTCATCGGCACGTCCGACGCGCCAAAATCGACCGTGCCCTCGGTTAATTGCCGGATGCCCGCCCCGGACCCTTGCGGCTGATAATTGATCTGTGTCCCGTTGTGGATCTTGCGGAACTCCTGGAACCACTTCTGATAAA
>DASQGY010000127.1:0-24396 GCA_035632375.1 Bryobacteraceae bacterium
ATATCTGGCCCAGGTCTTACCAGCGTTTATCGGGGCGGCCAGCAGTCCTTTGAATACAATGCTGGGGCCATTGTAGCTTCGGGCCCTCGAACCGGTAACCTTTCCGATCTACGTCCGTATTAGAACGTATGTGGAGCGACATACGGTTCGCGGTACGCCGATTGGCGGCCGCTAAGGGGTTCACCATCACGGGCACGTTGATCCTGGCATTGGGTATCGGCGCGAGCACCGGGATTTTCACGCTGGTCCATGCGGTGATGATCAAGTCGTTGCCGGTGGCCGATCCGCAGCGTATCGTTCGCATCGGTGACGGCGACAACTGCTGCGTCCTGGGCGGATTTCAAGATCGATACTCGGTTTACTCCTACGCGCTCTACAGCTATTTGCGGGAGCACACGCCGGAGTTTGAAGACATTTCGGCGTTCCAGGCCGGCAGCGACAAGGTTGGAGTCCGGCGTGAAGGGGCCAATACTTCCGATCCGTTCGTCGACCAATTCGTATCGGGAAACTACTTCACGGTGTTCGGCATTCGACCGTTCGCCGGCCGTCTCATCCAGGCCACCGACGATGCGCGGGGAGCTGCGCCGGTGGCGGTGATGAGCTACCGGGTCTGGCAGCAACGATATGCTTCCGATCCGTCCGTCCTGGGCGCGACCTTTCATATCGACGGTACGCCGTATACCATCGCCGGCATCGCGCCGCCGGGATTTTTCGGTGCGACTCTACGTCCCGATCCGCCGGATTTCTGGATGCCGCTGGCGATGGAGCCGGTGACGTACGGCAGAAACTCGCTGCTGGACCAGAAGAATTCGCATTGGCTCTACCTGTTTGGCCGCATCAAGCCGGGAACCGCGCTGGCACCGGTGGAGGCTGAGCTTACCACGGAATTGCGGCAGTGGCTGCTGGACAATGAGGCGGTGAACAACGATCGGGATCGGCAGAATGTGGCGAAGATGCACATCACCCTGACTCCTGGCGGGGCGGGCGTCGCGGCGCTGAAGGAGAATTATCAGCGCGATCTTCGGCTGCTGCTTGGTATCACCGCGCTGGTGTTGCTCATCGCGTGCGCGAACTTAGCCAACTTGCAGCTCGCGCGTGGGGCATCGGCAGCGGCTCAAACTTCGATCCGCGTTGCCCTGGGAGCGCCGAGATCCGTGTTGATCCGCCAGGTTTTGGTGGAGAGCATCATATTAGCGGTGCTGGGAGGCGCGCTAGGATTGCTGGTCGCGATGCAGACGGCGGACTTGCTGATCCGGCTGGCGTTTCACGGCGCGACATTTGTCCCCATCGACACCACCCCCGCTCTGCCGGTACTGGGTTTTGCATTCCTGCTTTCGCTAGTGACAGGGCTGGTATTCGGTATCGCGCCGGCATGGTCGGCATCGCGGGCAGATCCGGCGGCAGCGCTTCGCGCGGCAGGCCGTTCCATCGGCGGACGCTCCACGGCGTCGCAAAAAACGCTGGTTGTTCTGCAAGCGGCTCTCTCGCTGGTTCTTTTGGCCGGCGCGGGGCTGATGGTACAGACGCTGCGCAACCTGAGCGGCCAGCAATTTGGATTTCGAATGGAAGGCAGCCTGGTGGTCAACGTGAATGCGGCCGTGTCCGGATACTCTCCGGAAAAGCTCGCATCCATCTATGGCGAAATCGACCGGCAGATGCGGCTGATTCCGGGTGTACGCAATGCGGCGATGGTCCTCTATAGTCCCATGTCGGGCGACAACTGGCAGATGAATGCCACGCTGGAAGAGCGTCCTCAGCAGAGAACGTCACCCTCGTGGGATCGCGTGAGTCCGAGCTTTTTCGACACCGTCGGCGCGCGTATCCTCCGTGGCCGCGGGTTCGACGAACGCGATACTCCGTCGGCGACTCATGTCGCGGTAGTGAACCAGGCGTTCGCGGATGCATATTTTCCGAACGAGGAACCGATCGGCAAACGCTTCGGGCTGGGTGGTTTCGCACACCGCGGCGACTACGCGATTGTCGGAGTGGTGAACACCATCCGCTTCCGCAATCCACGCGGCCCCGGACGGCCCATGTTCTTCGTACCGCTGCTGCAAATGTGGCCGAGCGAATGGAATGAGACCTCCAAAGCAAGCTCCAACTTGATCCACAGCATCATTCTGCGCGTGGACCATGCGCCGCCGGACCTGACATCGCGCATCCAGCGCACGCTGGGAGCAATCGATCCGAAGTTGACCTTGCTAAACGTCGTCAGCACCAGCGAGATGCTGGGCGGGCTGCTGGCGCATGAACAAACCATCGGTGTATTGGCGCAGGTATTCGGCTTGCTGGCGCTGATTCTCGCGTCGGTGGGGCTCTACGGGCTGACCGCGTACTCGGTGGCGCGGCGAACCAACGAGATCGGCGTGCGGACGGCGCTCGGCGCGACGCGGGCGCACGTTGTCCGGCTGATTCTGCGCGATGCGTTGGCGCAGACCTGCATGGGTCTGGCGGTGGGAATTCCAGCGGCTCTGGCGGCTGGCCGGATGCTTGCGGATCAAGTCTACGGCGTGAAGACTTGGGATCCCTTGATCCTTGGTACAGCCGCACTGACCCTGGGGATCTGCGCAGCGATTGCCGGAGTCATTCCCGCGATGAGGGCCAGCAGTGTGGATCCGGTGACGGCGTTGCGCGTGGACAACTAATCCGTCTCACCTCGCCATTCCGCCAGAATCTCCTGCACCCGGTCGGCCACCTTCTGACGGGCCAGCGCGCGATCCAAACCTTGCGCCAGAAACGTATCGTATCCGGTGTGCCGGTGACGCACCGCGGCAGCGACGGCGGCGGCCAATGCTCCCTCCTCCAGATTCCGGCCGGCTGCGGTTCGCCCCACGCGGCCGCTTCCTCTTACCGCAGCATGTGCGGCGATCTCAGCCGCCTCACTTGGCGGACAACCGGGAAACAAGGTCCCGATCTGCGTGGTCATCCGCGCAACCAATTCGCGATCCTGTTGGCGGCGTTGAGCGGCCCCGCGCGCCCGGGCAGCCTCCCGCTCATCGGCGTCCAGTGTACACTCCTGCTCGGCTTTCTCCAGACCGGCTTTCTCCACCAGGATGCCTTGCCTCTCGTATCGCCCGCGCGACCGGCTGAAGCGGACCACCACGGCGCTGCGCCCGCTGTACTTCGCCGCCCGCCTGGTCAGGGCCGCGTCGCCAGACGGGAGATATTCGAGATCGCCGAGACGCGCGCAGGCGAGGCACAGCGGTTGCTCCGCTTCCATCAAAAGAAAGGAGTCCTGCTCAATTGCCACGCCGCATTCCGAACATTGGGAGTCGCGCAGGATTAGGAAGACCACCGGTTGCGCGGCCTGGCTCAGCTTCTCCTGGAGCTGTTGCTGTTTGCGCTCGGACAAGGCGGGCGATACGTAGTGAGTACGGTAGTTCTTTTCGATGCCTGGGTCTCCGCTTACGCTGAATCGGAGATCCACAGTCCCCGAGCGCGCGCTGCGCACGTAGCGGGTTTCACTCGGCTTGAGACCTTTCTCAAGAGCCCAGCGCCTGAAAGTCGCCATCGCCAGCGAGATCTTCTTGAGGTTCCCTTGGATCACGCGCTCCAGGTAGTCGATTCGCCCTTTCCGCCAGGCTTGGACATGCGCCGGCTGCAGGAGCCTGGCCCCGATAAAGACGTCGATTGCGCTGACATATTGGTGGTCAAACAGGGCAGCTTCCGCCGCGCCGATGACCCGCTTCTTCAAATCCTCTCTGTTCATTCGATGCGGACCACACCTCCTTGAGCGACAATCTTCAACAAACAAGAATGACGACGATCAGGGCGATGATAACATCGGACGCGGCACTCTTCACCTCATCGGCAATCAGTATCAACGACTCACCGACAGTTCAGCCCTATGACTCGTCGTATGGACCTTCGGGCGACTCGTGAAGTTCAGCCAGGATCATGTGCATCGTGCGCAAAGCGAAAACTGCTTCCCGTCCTTGAGAGGAATCTTCCTTCACTCTTCGAATGCACTCGAGGACATGCTCAGCATACGCACTCTGCAATTTCACAGTGGCACGGCTTCACGGAGTACAGCTTCCCGAATTAACGGGCTCAGAGACCGGCGAATGACTACCTGAACCGGTCGTCGCAGCAATGATCTCGAACGTTCACTTACTGTATTTTATCGCCAAGTCCAGCAGGTTGCAGAGCACCTGGAGGATTGAGAACCCGTCAGTAAATCGCCAGCGGCCGTAGCGGCGAACCCGTCGCGCCGCGAATCTTCATCGGCGCGCCAACGAACACAAACTCGTACACGCGATCCCGCGCCAGGTCTTCCAGATTCAGCGCCTCGATAATGTGAATCCCGCTTTCCACCAGCAGATGCACGTGCACCGGCATGGTGGCCGTTGGCGCGCGCTCGAACGCTACCGTATCCGATCCTGCCGCGAACACGCCTCGCTCGCTCAGCCACCGCGCGCCCTCTAATTCGGGACCTGGGCCCGCCGCCGCAGTGCCCTTGCCGCCGGTGATGTATCGCGCCGCATCTTCCCAGAATCGAGCCCAGCCAGTTCTTAGCAACACTACATCGCCGCGCTCGATAGCGACGTTCTCAGTCTTGGCCGCCGCAGCGAGATGATCGGGCGCGATCGCAAAATCCGTCGCCAGCGATTCAACTTTGCAAAGCCCTGCGATGTCCAACAGCACACCTCGCCGCAGAATCGGCGCGATGGTGTCCACCGAATGCTCGTGAATGCCGCCACCGGCGCTCTGCACCGTCTTCACTTCCACGCCGCCGTAGAGCTTCCCGCCGCAAGAAAAATGACACAGCGCGTCGATATGCGTCCCGACGTGGCTGCCCAGCGCGATGGCGTCCGCCGCCGAACTCATGCCGTTGTCCGCCACCATGTCGCCGTGCTTCTTAGTAAGCCCGAACAGAAACGGCGGATGCGTCGGGTAGTGCGGCATCCCCACGTAATATGGCTGCCCCAGATCGTAAACCTTCGAGCGGCGCAGCGCAGTCAATAATTCGTTCATCGGCTTGCTGTACCTCTTCGTTTCACCTCGGGCTTCTTCCTGGCCCGATGGCGCGGTTTAGCCGGAACCACCGGCTCGTCCTTCGACGCCCACCGGCCTAAACGATACTGCCGTTCGTAGCCCGCCGTCAGATTCGTGATCGCTACGGTCACCGTGCCGCTGGCATCGATCGAATATTTCTCCTCGATCTCCTGCCCCGTCGCGTCCTCGGAAAGCGCTACCGGAACGTCCTCCGCATTCTGCAGCGCCGGGTCAAATGGAAACCGGATCTCATCCCAAACCGTTACGTCTCCCGCTGGCTGCCCGTCCTCGCTCAGATGGCTGCACTCGAGGTAACGAAAATGCCCGACGTTATGCACCGGCGTGTATTGCCGGCGGATCTCCAGCGCTTTCTCGCCGGGGCCGGGTAGCGCCGTGCCCTTATGAAACAGGGGATCGAAAATGATCTTGCGGCCGCTGTCGCCCTCGCGCCACACTCCGAAATAACGCGTGAACTTTTCGCGCAGCACATAACCGGCCTGCGCATCGGCCTGGATCGCCAGCCCGATGGCCGTAGCCGACCGTGCATGAAGCGATCGCCGCACGCGCTTGCCAAAACGCTCGCGCAGCATCCGACTCACAATCGGCAACTCGCTGCCGCCGCCGGTAACATACAAAGCCTCGACATCCGCCGACCCATTCGCCGCCAACAACTCATCCACCACCAGCAGCGTTTCCTCCAGCAGCGGGCGGCAGCGCTCGTAATAATCGGCGACCGGCACGGTCACCGTGTCCCAGCCTTCGCGGACATTTTCCAGATCCACTACGATCCGCCGCGTGTTGGGATTCAGCGACTCCTTCTTGGCCCGGCACTCCTCCAGCAACCGGAACTGTTCGGATTGCGAAAGCTCCTCGCGATCCTGCTCGCTCAGCGCCATATCCGCAAGCACTTCGTCGAAATCGTCGCCGCCGAGCGTGGGAATGCTCTCGGTCGCCAAAACTCGATGCATCTTTTCGCCGATCTCCACAAGCGACGCATCGAACGTTCCGCCGCCCAGATCGTAAACCAGAATCGTTCCCTGAATCTTGGTCTTATGTCCGAACTCGATGCTGGCCGCCGACGGTTCGTTCAACAACCCGATCGTGTCGCAGCCCGCCGAGCGAAACGCCTCCACCGTCAGGAATCGCTGGTTGCTGTTCGCATTCGCCGGAACGCCCAGCATCGCTTCCAGCCGCTCCTTCGGCAGAGACGCGCGTAGCGCCGCGGCCATCTCGCGCAACACTTGAATCAGCGGCGTAGTCTGATCGGCAAGGTGCAGCACCGTATTCGGCCCGGCGTCCTGCAAGACGCGCTTCAGCGACCGGATGATGGTCCAGTCGGGATATTGCTGGCACGCCCACGCATCCCATCCGTACAGCCGTTCGCCGCCGCGCACTGCAATCAGCGATGGAAACCAATCCACTGCTGCGCCGTCCGGGTCCTCAAACGGAAGAATGGGATAGTTCCCGCGATCCACCGCAGCCACCACGGTTCGTGTGGTGCCAAAATCGATTCCGATTCTCACACTCGCCTTAACTTAGTGACGCGCCCATCGGGAATCCATTCCACGATATAAATGTTCCCTTGCGCATCCCAACATGCCGCATGTGGCGACACGAACTTCCCGGTGACCCGCATCTCGTGCGGCACGTTCGGCCAGCCGCGCGTTTTCCAAATCTCCGGGTTGTCGCCCAAGTGCGTAATCAACTTGTTGTTCTTATCGAAGATGGTCAAACGGCCCCATAGATCGGGAATCAGCAGCTCTCCACCCTTCTGATCGAAGTGGCAAGGCCGGCGGAGCTCATCGGTGACGAAGCCCAGGTGCTTTCCATCGAGTGAAAAACTCTGCAGGCGTTGATTGCTGCGGTCCGCCACGACAATGATCGGCTGCGCGGTGCGCGTATCGTTCCAGATTCCGTGTGGGCAATCCAATTGCCCGGCCTCTTTCCCTTTACCTCCCCACGATCGAATGTACTCGGCTTTTGCATTGTACTGATGAATCCAGCTCAGCCCGTAGCCATCGGCAACATAAATATCGCCGTTGGGCGCGACCGCGACATTGGTCGGTTTGTACTGCTCCTCCTTTTGATACGCGCTGCACTCGCGCGGATAACGCAGCACCCAGAGACGCTCGCCATCCAGCGTCGTCTTGGCCACCAGATGCCGCTCCGGATCGGCCAGATACAAGAACTCCTGGCCCCCTTCTTTGTTGAGCAGCATTCCATGCGCGCCAAGCTCAAAGTCCCGCCCCCAACTCTTGACGAACTTCCCCTGCGCATCGAAAATCGCGATGGCATCCTTGCTGCGATTGTGGATCAGGATGCGCTGCTCGGCATCGATGGCCACGCCATGCGTGTAACCCCATCGAACCCCGTTCGGCAGCGTCCCCCAATCGGGCACAAACTCATAAACGTGATGCCCGCTCCCGATGGTGGCGGACTTCTGGCCCAGCAGCAGCGTAGGCCCCGCGGCGGCGGCAGCAACGAAAGCGCGGCGTGTAATCCCCATGATGTTGGATTGTAACAAGGCTCTCTGCCGCCTGCCGCCTGCCTACTGCCGCCTGACCTCTACTTCGTCCCCGCCGCCCCCGCGCCGAGGAACTTGAGCAGTGCCGCATTGAACGGGCCGGCGCACTCGAGCTGCGGCACATGCCCGCAGTGATCCAGAATCACACTCTCCGCCCCGGCGATCTCCGTGGCCATCAACTTCCCGCCGGCCAGCGGTACCAGCGCATCCTCGCGACCCCACACCACCAGCGTCGGCGCCTTGATCGCTCCTAGTTTTCCGTCTACAAAATCTTCGCCGCGCAAGATCGAATCGATAAAACGGTCGATTGTATAGCCGTCGTTGTGCTTCAAGTGTCCGGCGAAAAGCTGCTCCGCAAAAGCATCTGTCGCCATCGCCTTGTTTGCCAGAATAATTCCCAACACCGCTTTCGCCGCCGCAACCGTCGACGGATTCAGCGCCTCCATCATCTCGCGCGTCGGTTTCGGCTGGCCCAGCCGGTCGAACGAATAGCCGGCCGCGTCCACCAGCACCATCTTCTCCACTTTGTCCGGATGCGCCAGCGTGAATGCCATTGCCGTCCACCCTCCCAGCGAATTCCCTACAACCGACGCCTTCGCGATCCCCAGTTTCTTGCAGAATCCGTCCAGAAAATCCACCAGCGTCGCCACGCGATAGTTGATCAGCGGCTTGTCGGACTCCCCAAACCCAATCTGATCCGGAACGTACACGTGAAAACTCTTGGCCAACAGGGACGTGTTCGCGGCCCAGTTGGTTCCATCCCCACCGAGTCCATGCAACAGAATCACGTTGGGCCCCGAACCCGCTTCGAGATAGTGAATCTTCTGCCCGAACACTTCCACTTGTTTCGAAGCCGGCGCTTGCGCCCAAGCCACCGCGGCCACAACGAAAATCGACAATGCCAGTCTCTTCATATTTCCCCCTACCCACTATGCCAAACTGAAACTTCCGATGTTCACTAACTTCTACGGTAACGCCACCGTCGCTCAAACGCTTTGCGAAATGGCCGGCCAGGAGCGCATCCCGCAAACGCTCCTGCTGGACGGCGCGGAGGGACTCGGCAAAGCCACGCTCGCCCGCCGATTCGCCGCCACCATGCTCGGTGAAGCCGCGAAAATCGAACAGGACGACCTGAGTCTCGAAGCGAACGCTGAAATCGTCGCCGACCGCGAAAAATGGACCTCCGATAAGCGCAACGACGACCCGCTGTTTTTCTCCAGCCACCCTGATTTCCTGACCTTCCCGCCCGACGGTCCGCTCCGCCAGATCACCATCGAGCAAATGCGCCTGCTCAAGGAACGCGCCCAGTTCAAACCTCTCCACGGCCGCCGCCGCGTTTTCCTAATCGATCACATCGACCGCGCCAACGAGCAAGCCGCCAACTCCCTGCTCAAGATTCTCGAAGAGCCGCCCGATCACCTGATCCTGATCATGACCGCCGAGAATCCCTACGATCTGCTGACTACCATCCGCTCGCGCTCCGTCCCCTTTCACCTGGGCCCGTTGTCGAACGAAGAAATGCGCGCCTTCGTCAAGGCTCGCGGCCTGTCGGACGCCGAGCGCCGGATCGCCTTAGCCGCCGGAAGTCCGGGCCTCGCGATTTCGATGGACCTGGACGCCTACGACGAACGCCGCACCGCGATGCTGACGCTGCTGCAGGTAGCCGCCGGCCGCGCTCCGTTCGCGCAATGGGCGAAACACAACGAAGCCCTGGCGCCGCGCAAGACCGAAAAGCTCGATCTCCTGCTCAACATCCTCTACGTCCTGCTGGAAGACGTCCTGCTGCTAGCCCAGCAAACCGGCGAAATCCGCAACACGGACATCAAGCGCGACCTGGAAGCCCTGGCATCGCAAGTCTCCTTCGACTGGATCCGCTCCGCGGTGAAAAAAACCGACGACTTGGCCGCGCTGGTGCGCCGCAATATCCAAAAAAGCATAGCGCTCGATGCGTTGGTGGTGGAACTCCGCCGGCTCGCGTAGGGTAATGCAAAAGCGGAATATGGGGGTTGGCCGATCAACTGCGTAGCTGGGGAAAGAGGCATTTGCGCCCGCCTCGATCATGATTATCGGAACTTGTACAATTAGAAGTTAAACGGCGACGTGAAAAGGCTCTGGCGGGATGGAGCCGTGTGATCCTGCTAGGTGGTGGGTTCGAAATAGTATGCCAACATTGGCTTTCTGGAACGTCAATCCAAACGTGAAACCAGCCACCGTTGCTGCGTTTGCATTGGAATGTGATGCCGACATCGTGATCCTGGCAGAGAGTGGAGCGGAAACCTCGGAAATACTACAATTGCTGAATGCCGATGCATCGCGATTCTACTTTCCTGACATCGGTGTGTCAGACCGTTTAACGATCCTGACTCGTTTTCAGCCTGAAAGATCTTGTCTGATACGTGATACTTTCGGCGTAGCGATTCGGCATTATCAGTTGCCGCTTGGCGAAAGTTTTCTTGTTGTCGCCGTCCACTTGTCAAGCAAGTTTTGGAAGAAGACAGAAGACCAGATCCTTGCGACGACCCGCCTTGGCCGCTATATTCGGGAGGCGGAAGGAAATGTCGGGCATACTCGAACAGTCGTGATCGGCGATTTGAATATGAACCCTTTTGAATCTGGCGTCGTCGGTTCTGAGGGGTTGCACGCCGTCATGGACCGCCGAATCGTATCATCGGTATCCCGGGTAGTGCACGGAGAGAACTGCACGTTCTTTTACAACCCCATGTGGTCGGAGCTGGGCGACAACGGTCCTTCGCCTCCTGGAACCTACTTTTACAACTCCGGTTCAGAAGTGAACTACTTTTGGAATGTCTTTGATCAAGTGCTGGTGCGGCCAGCTTTGCTGGAATCGCTCTCAACAGACAGCGTAAGTGTGGTTACGCACATACGGGGGACTGAGCTTTTGACGGATCTCGGCCGTCCTAATTCTGGCGAAAATTCAGATCACTTACCGATCGTATGTCGGTTGAGCGACGTTCAGGAGATTGCCAATGTCCTCTAAGAGCTTTTGGGTCGATTTGAAGAACGTCGAATTGGTCAGAACGCCACGGACGATACTTCGAGAGCAGGCCAAATACCTAACCGAAGGCACGGATAGTCTACTGATCGGTTGTGTTGATGATTTGACGATAGGTAGTACGTTCCGCTACTCTCTGGATGTTCGGGTCCCTTCGTTGAATAACTACGAGACCACGATCCTCAGTGTCAATCATTCTTTGGATCTCTATCCCGTTCATCTTACCGCGATGCGACCGCACACGGATGTGTCTTGTGCGAACCAGGAGGAGTTAGAACGTGCAATTGAGTCGGTGCTATCTTCCACTGAAGTCAAGGTCATGATATCCCGCCTCATTTCACAACTCAGGTGAGCACCAGAGACAAATCCGCCGAAGGGCTCCAAGGCTATCCTAACAATGGGAAAGAGAACGACCATGCCGGACCGGCAACCATCGGCATACATGAACTATCGCTGGATCGTCGCCGACCGCAACTCCTCGGCGGTAAGCTCGCCATCCGCGGCACGCGCTCGTCTGTCTCGCTGATCCTCGAATGCCTCGACAGCGGCAGGTCCCTCCGGGAAATTGACGAGTCCTTCGCCAACGCATTCCCCCCACGACGCACTCCCCGAAGTCTTGAAGATCGCGTCCGACCCTGAAGCCGACGAGATCCTTCTGAGCGACGCAACACACCTTGCAGCGCGACCCTCATTGTGCTTCAATAATCTTTAGCTGAACGTCTAACCAATCCTTCGAACCGGACCGGTCGGATCTTCCACTTCCGGGCCTGAATGGATTATTTCGACTGGGGGGAGTCTCGCCGTGGAGTCTGTGAATCGCAAGTTAATTCGGCCGTCATTGAACGAAGTGAAGGACCAAATGAACCGCCGCAACAATCATCAGAAGAAAGTGGCCCCCCCCGACCAGACTAACGCCGAAAATTTCTACTACATGAAACAGATGCAGGCCAAGACCCCCATGGTCTTCGTGCTGAAGGACGGCGAAACGCTCGAAGGCGTCATCGAGTGGTACGACAAGACGTGCCTTAAAATCAATCGCGAGGGCGCGCCGAACCTGCTCATCTTCAAGCCCAACATCAAATACATGTACAAGGCTGCGTCCGGCGACTGAGTCCGCTCGGAAGCGATGAACAAGGCTCACGCGGCGACCGGAGTCGACCTGCTGTCAACACATCGCCTGCGCGGAAACAGGCTGGCTGTCCCCGCTTTTGGCCCCACTTCTTGCATGCGAACTTCTGCAACTTGGTACTAGAGCAGATGGTGGCCGCTTGCCCTTAGCCGCTGTTGCTAGCGGCGATCGTTGGGATAGTCGTGATAGTGGTGGCCGTTGCGCGTGTAGCCGTTGTCCGGACCTTCGACGTAACGCAGCGGGCGGTCCAGCCGGAACGTCAGCAGCGATTCCACCGGGATATGGATTTCACGGCCGCGAGTGGCCATTTGCGCGCTTGCTCCGCCCGCTGCACCTGCCGCCGCACCTATGGCCGCGCCTTTTCCGCCGCCGGCAATCGCGCCAATTATGCTGCCGATCAGCGCGCCGCCACCAACGAACTTGCCGGTGCGCCTATTCTCGCCGATGCCGGGACGTCCGCCGCGAGTGTCGTATTCCTGGCCGCTGGCTTCCACGGTGAATCGCCGGCCATTCGTGGTGATGGCCTCCAGATCGAGAGCCATGTCATGATCCCCTAACTGGCGAACAATCATCTCGACCTGGGTACCGCGGGGAAAGGCGAGGTCGCCGTCGGTGGCATAAACGTCGCGCGCCAACTCGCCATAATAGATGCGTCCGCGATCCCACTCGCGGATTTCGATCGGCTCATTGGTTCGGACCGCGATTTCGGCGCCTGGTGGAGCCATGTCCACCTCGGCGGCAGCCGGAAACTGCATTCCCATTATCAAGGCTGGGACTGCAAAGAATAGTTTGCGCATAGACATCCTCCAACACAGTACCTTGTTGCAATCTGGCGGCCACGGAGGATGTAACGTTGTTAGCCACTGGGGTGCGTGGTAAAACAATCGTGTATGGCATTTGTCAAAGTCGGTTCCCTTTCGTCTCTTCCGCCTGGGTCGGTAATGGAGGTGGTTCTGGGAGACGATTCGTACGCGATCTGCAATCAGAACGGTGAATTGCACGCTCTCTGGGGGATTTGTCCGCACGCGGGCGGACCCATCGGGCAGGGTACGATGCAAGACTCGAGCGTGGTGTGCCCGTGGCACGAATGGTCGTACAACTGCCGCACGGGCGAGAACGATTTTGATCCGGCGGTAAAGCTGGACACGTTTGCGGTGAAGGTGGAAGGCGACGACATCCTGATGGATCCCGAGACACGTGCCTGAGCTGCCTGAAGTGGAAACCGTGGTCCGGACGCTAGCACCGAAGTTGACCGGGCGGCGGATCGTGAATGCGCGATTTTATTCGAAGCATGTGGTCCGGCAGAAATTTCCGGTGCTGGCGCGGCGCGTGCGGGATCAGCGTGTGAACTCGGTACGGCGGCACGGTAAGTTCATCGTGCTGGAGCTGGATCGCGGCGTTTTGACCATCCACTTGGGGATGACCGGAAAGCTGCTAGTGGATGCGGAACCTGGGCCCTACGCCCGGGCTGTTTTCGAACTGGATCAAGGGTTGCTGGTCTACGACGATGTCCGGCATTTCGGGCGGATCGAGTGGAGCGCGCAACTGCTGGAGCGGGCCGAGGCGCTGGGTCCGGACGCGCTGGACATCCCGCTCGGAGACTTTCTGCAACGCTTGAAAAAGAAGCACGCGGGAATCAAGCCCCTGCTGCTGAATCAGCGATTCCTGCGCGGGATGGGCAACATCTATACCGACGAGGCTCTGTTTGAGGCGCGCATTCATCCGCGCGCCATCGCGTCGCGATTGAACAAGGAGCGCGCGACTCGACTGCACAGCGCGATGGTGGATATCCTGGCGACGGCGATCCGCCTGAAAGGCTCGTCGATTTCCGACTACGTGGACGCCGATGGCGAGCGCGGCAGTTTTCAGTTACAGCACCAGGTCTACGGGCGCGCGGGCGAGCCTTGCGTCACCTGCGGCTCGGCGATCCGCCGGATCGTGGTGGGGGGACGCGGGACGCACTACTGTCCGAAGTGCCAACGAAGTTGACAATCTGGTCGGCTAGCTCGGCAACGGCTTTCATTTCGGCGACATCGTGAACGCGGACCAGATGCGCGCCGGCCAGGATCGCGGCGGTGACGGCGGCGGCTGAGACGCACTGCAGGGCGGACTCGGAAGGCTGCGCAAGGAACGATTTTCGCGAAGGGCCGATCAGAATGGGCAACTCGAGGGTGGCCAACTCGCGGAGACGCACCAGTATCTCGGTGTTCTGTTCCTTGCGTTTTCCAAAACCGAGGCCGGGGTCGATCACCAGGCGCGCGCGATCCATACCGGAGCGGACGGCGCGGTGCACGGCGGCGTCGAGATCGTGCTGGATGCCGCCGATTACATCTTTGAGCGGCGCGAGCTTGGCCCAGGTTTCGGGCGTGCCTCGCATGTGATTGATCACCAGGCCAGCGTCGTGATTGGCGGCGATGCGCGCCAACTGCGGATCGAAGGTGAGACCGGAGGGGTCGTTGACGATTTCCGCGCCGTGCTCCAGGGCTTTGTCGGCGACGGCGGACTTGTAGGTATCGACGGAGATCGGAATATTCAGTTTGCCACGCAAGCGCTTCAAGATGGGAATCAGCCGGCGCAGCTCTTCGGCTTCGGAAATGCGGTGGGCACCGGGGCGGGTGGATTCGGCGCCGATATCGAGGATGTCCGCGCCCTGTTCTTCCAGCTCGACGGCGCGGGCAAAAGCTCGATCGGGATCCTGATACTTGCCGCCATCGGAGAACGAGTCGGGAGTGACGTTGAGGATCGCCATGATCAGCGTGTGTTCACCGGCGAGCAGTTCGCGCTGCTTGAGTTTCCAGACGAAGTGGCGTCGATTCATGTCTTCCTATTCATAGCGCAGAGCGACGATCGGATCGAGGTTGGCGGCGCGGTTCGCTGGATAGTAGCCGAAGAAAATACCGACGGCGAGCGAAATGCCAACGCCGAGAACGATCCAGAGGAGCGATAGAGTCGCGGGAATGGACGGCAAAAGAGCGCGAATAGCCACGGCGATGATGGCGGCGAGCGCGATGCCGATGGCGCCGCCGGCGCAGGAGAGTGTCGTTGCCTCGAACAGAAATTGGGCACGGATGTCGGCGCGCCGCGCTCCAATGGCTTTACGTACGCCGATCTCGCTGGTGCGTTCGGTGACCGAAATCAGCATGATGTTCATCACGCCGATGCCCCCAACCAGAAGTCCGACGGAACTGATGATGCCGGTAAGAATCACCAGCGCGCCTGTGAGTTGATTCCACAGCGAGGTGATGAAATCGGGCGAAATGATGTCGAAATCGTTGTCGCCGGTTGGGGGCACGTGCCTGCGGCGGCGCATCGCTTCGACGACTTCACCTTTCGCCGTTTCCAGATCGGCGCCCCGGCGCGCGGTGAAGGCGATCCCGATCTCCTTGACGTCCGGATTATTCTTTCGAAAATCGCTGAGCGGTATCAACGCGAAGGTGTTGACGCTGCCGGCGCCGAACAGTCCGGAATCGGGCTGCAGGATGCCGATGACCTCATAGAGACTGCCGTTCACATGAACTGTTTTGCCAATGGGATCTTCGACGGGAAACAAAGAATCCGCGATATCGGTGCCAAGAACAACCACCGGGCGCGCGTGATCTTCGTCGTAACGGGAGATAGCGCGGCCTTGTCCGATAGAGAACGCGGGAATCGCGTCTGAGAATTCGGGCTCCACGCCGCGCAGGAATACTCGCTCCACACGCTTGCCTTCGTAGCTGATGGCGTTTTGCTGGCCGAAGAAAAACGCGCGCGTGGCGAAAGGGGTGGCGATATCGATATCCCGGCACGACTCGCGCAGATACTCGGCGTCGGAAAAATCCAGATATTTGCGGATGCGGATTTTGAGCGGAAGGCGGCTGGGATCCTGACCTGGCGTGATTCGCGAAACGAAATAGGTGCGCGAGCCGAAGGACTCCACTTTGATCTGCACGAAGCGATTCAGGCCGTCGATGATGGAGGCGACGGAGATGACGGAGGTGACGCCGATGACGATACCGAGAATGGTGAGTCCCGAGCGGACTTTGTGTGAGCGCAGGGTATCGAGGGCGACCAGAAGATTTTCGGTGATCTCGTGGCGCGTCATTCTTCAGTCCTCATTCAGTCCTCAGCGCGACGATGGGGTCGAGTTTGGCGGCGCGCGTGGCCGGGTAGATGCCAAAAAACAGGCCAATGACAGAGCTGAGCACCAGGCCGAGGATGGCCACCCAGGTTTGCACCGAAGCGGGAAACGACGTAAAAGTGCGCAACGCGAGGGCGCAGAGGAATCCGATGGCGATGCCGACCGCGCCGCCCATCAGGCACTGCAGCAGGCTCTCGGAAAGAAACTGGCGAAGGATATCGTGTTGCGTTGCTCCGACAGCCCGGCGGATGCCAATCTCCTTGGTGCGCTCGGTGACGCTGACCAGCATGACGTTCATGATGACGATGCCGCCCACCACGGCCGAGATGGAGCTGACCATGATGAAAACGGCGAAGAACGCCGAGCTGATGCTGTTCCACAGCGCGATGTAGCTGTCCTTGGTGCCGATGAAGAACGTTTCGTCGGCGCCAGGCTCGATGTGGCGGCGCGATCGCAGCACCAATCGCGCTTCGTCTTGCGCATTTTCGAACGCTTGGCCAGAGCCGGTTTTGACCTGAATGGTGACGCTGGATCGCGATCCACGCATGCGCAGGTAGGCATTCATGGGGACGATGGTGAAGTTGTCCTGATCCTGGCCGAGCACGGAGCCTATGCGTTCGATCGTGCCGACGACGATAAACTCCTGGTTGTCGATGCGGATGGTTTTCCCTACCGGGTCGACGCCGAGGAAGAGCTGTTGCGCGAGGTCGTCGCCGATCAGGCAGACATAGGACGACCGCTGGTTTTCGGCGTCGGTGAAGTAGCGGCCTTGGAGGACCGTACGGGAGTCGATCTCGGCCATGTTGGGCGTGTGGCCGATGAAGGTGATGTCGTTCAGCTCCTTATCGCGATATTGGGCGCGCGCCGTTCCGCTGAGCGATGCGCCCACGGCCTGGCAGTCGGGACAACCTTCGGCTATGGCGCGGGCGTCGTCCATGGTGATGTTTTTGTATTTGAGCGCCTTGATCACCAGGTTGAAGTCGGTAACCAGGAACGGCAGGCGCGAGATCTGGAAGACGTTGGTGCCAAGGCGCGCGATTTTCTGCTCGACGTACAGGTTGGCGCCCTGCACCAGGGTCATGACGGTGATCAAGGTGGCGACGCCCATGGTGAGGCCGAGCACGGTGAGCGCGGCGCGGAGCTTGTGCTGGCGAAGAGCGTCTATGCTGGTGCGGAGGTTGTCCTTGAGAGCGAGCATCTACACCTGCACGCGCTTCCATTTTTTCCCAAGGCGGAAGATGTGCTCGCCGGGCCCTAGCTCGATGGCGATAGCAGCGTGCTTCTGGCCGTCGATTTCCACCGCGCCGGCCTTGATCTTGCGCTCGGCGTCGGATCGCGAATCGGAGAGGCCGGCGGCCATCAGGATCTTGGCCAGGTTGTTGCCTGTGCCGTTGGGCAGCGTGACCGTCTCGATGTCGGCGGGCATTTGCCCTTCGCGAACCTCGTGATCGAAATCAGCCTGGGCCTGCGTGGCTGCTTCGGCTGAGTGGAAATCCGCGACTACTTGCCGCGCCAGCGCCTGCTTGGCGGCCATCGGTTCGCCGCTGCGACGCAACTCGGCAATCTGCTCCAGGCTCTTGTCGGTCAGCAGTTCGTAGTAGCGCCACATCAGCTCGTCGCTGATACCCATCACTTTGCGGAACATCACTTTCGGAGGTTCCGTGATCCCGATGTAGTTCCCTTTCGACTTCGACATCTTCTCGACGCCGTCGGTGCCTTCCAGCAGCGGAGTGGTGGCCACGATCTGGCCGGGCTGGCCGTAGTCGCGCTGGATTTCACGGCCCACCAGCAGATTGAATTTTTGATCGGTGCCGCCCATCTCGACGTCGCACTTCAGCATCACGGAATCGTAGGCCTGGCTGAACGGATACAGCAGCTCGTGAAACAAAATGGGCGTGCCTTCCTTCAGGCGCTTGGAGAAATCGTCGCGTTCCAGCAAGCGGGCTACGGTGTACTTGGAACACAGCTTGACGATGTCGATGAAGCATAGCGGCTCCAGCCATTCGCTGTTGAAGCGTATCTCGGTCTTTTGCGGGTCGAGGATCTTGAATACCTGCGTCTTGTAGGTTTCGGCATTGCGATCGATCTCGTCGCGGGTCATGGGCGGTCGGGTAACGTTGCGGCCGGTGGGATCGCCGATGAGCCCGGTGTTGTCGCCGATCAGAAAAATCACAGTGTGGCCGAGATCCTGGAAGTGCTTCATCTTGCGAAGGAGCACAGTGTGGCCCAGATGCAGGTCGGGCGCGGTGGGATCGAAGCCGGCTTTGATGCGCAGCGGGTGGCCGGTTTTTTCGGATTGTAGCAAGCGCTCACGCAGTTCGTCTTCGCGGATCAGTTCCGCAAGGCCTTTCTTGAGATACGTAAGCTGTTCGTCGATCGTCACACTTTTATTAAAGCGCAGCGGCGTGGCGTGGCGCATTGCCGGGAGTGTGCTCTCACTCCATCAATCCACGGGCATACAGGCTCTCGTACATCGCGATATCGCGCTCGCGCTCGGGTGCCAGCAGGCGGAAGATTTCGGCGGCGAAGGCGATGGGCGCGACCCCGCTGGCGGTGATGACGCCGCGGTCGGCCACGGCAGGAGCCGGTCGATAGAATCGTGCGCCGCGGTATCCTGGCACGTGTTTCTCGATGAAGCCCGCGCCGTTGCTGGTGTGCAAGCGATCGTCCAGCAGACCGGCGTGCGCCAGCGCGAGGGTCGCGGCGCAGATCGCGGCGACCGGGCGGCCGGCCGAAGCCATGGCGCGAACCGCGGCTGTGATCTCCCGCCGTTCCCCGGCTATCCAGGAATCGCCGCCGGGCAGAATCAGGATGTCCGCCAATCCCGGTTCAAAATCTGCCAGTGGCGCGTCGGGAACAATCCGGAAACCGCCCATGCTGACTACTGGCTCCCGGCCAGGTGCGAAGGATTTGGTCGCGAACCCGAAGCTTCTCCGCAACTCCGCCAATGCCGATGCCGGTTCCCAGTCGGCAAATCCATCAAAAACAAACACGCAAGCGGTCCGCTGGAGCATGGAAATAAGTTAAAGACTAACACGCGCCATCCATCGTCTAAGATCTGATATGACTCTCCACCGCGAACTTCGCCACGCCTTCCGGACGCTCGCCAAGAGTCCGGGCTTCACGATCATTGCCGTATTGACCCTGGCGCTCGGCATCGGCGCCAACACGGCCATCTTCAGCATCGTCAACGGTGTCCTCCTGTCCCCGCTTCGCTATCCCGAGCCGGACCGAATTGTCATGCTCGGCACCCACTGGAAACAAACCGGGAGGATCACACCGCGTCTCACCGGCGGCGATCTGCTGGACATTCGCACAAGCGGCCAGATCTTCGACGCCGTGAGTTATCACGTCGGCGGCGAGATGGGCGTTCAAATCGCCGGCCGCGCCGAATTTACCGGCGCGTACTTCGTGAATCCGGAATTCTTCGCGGTCTTTGGCGTGCAGCCGTCATACGGCCACGTGTTCGACAGCGAGACACAAGCCGCCGTGAGTTTCTCGTTCGCGCAGCGGAATTTCGGCGATCCGGCCAGCGCTCTGGGCCGCACGCTCAGCATTGAGAACCGGACCTACCAGATCGCGGGTGTTCTTCCGGCCGGTTTCGATTTTCCTGGCAGGGCCAATGTGTGGGTACCTGCTCCCGTCAAACCGGACAATTTGAACCGCACCTCGTATAACTACCGGACCGTTGCCAGACTCAAGCGGGATGTGACGCTAGAGGCAGCGGAGGCCGCACTCGCGACCATCGGGACACGCCTGGCATCCGCCTATCCCAGCAGCAATCGCGACAAGAGTTTCACGGCCGTTCCGCTACGCGATCAACTGGTGGGGCCGGTCCGCACCATGCTCTATTTGCTGATGGGCGCCGTGGCGCTGGTGCTGCTGATCGCCTGTACCAACGTGGCCGACCTGATGCTGGCGCGCGCCACCGCCCGCTCGCGCGAGATGTCCGTACGCGCCGCGCTTGGCGCTGGACGCTGGCAAATCGTCCGGCCGCTGCTGGTGGAGAGCCTGGTACTGGCGCTCTTGGGCGGCGCTCTTGGATTAATCTTCGCCTACTTCGGGACGGGGGCGTTGGTGCGCATGTCCGCCACCCAAGTCCCGCTGCCTCGGCTCAACGAAATACATGTGGACTGGCTGGTGCTAGCCTTTGTCAGCGGCGTCTCGCTGCTCGCCAGCTTGCTGTTCGGGCTTACTCCGGCGTGGCAGGCGTCGCGCGTGGACTTGAACGACGCGCTGAAGCAGGGTGGATCGCGCGGCGCCACCGGCAGCCGGTCGCCGCATCTTCGCAATGCGCTGGTGGTGGCTCAAATTGCGATGTCGCTGGTGTTGGCGATTGGAGCTGGGCTGTTGCTCCGTAGCTTCGCGGCGCTGAACAGCGTTGCGCTCGGCTATCGAACCGAAGGCATCCTGGTGATGTACGCGCACGATCCAGCGCGATCGCTCGATCAATACATCGGCGTGGGCCGCCAGTTCGAGAACATCTTCACGCGCATCGGAGAAATTCCGGGTGTTACCGGGGTGTCGGCCGCTATGGGATTGCCCTCCGGCCAGTATGGCTCGAACGGCGGCTACGCGGTGGAAGGGAAGCAAACCTTCGCTCCCGGGCAACGGCTGCCGCAGTCCGACTTCACTCTGTCGGGTCCAGGCTATTTTGCCGCCATGGGCATCCCGCTTTCTCACGGGCGCGATTTCACGCCGCTTGATGAATACGGCAAGCTGCCGGTGGCCATCATCAGCGAAGCTCTCGCCCGGCAAAGTTTTCCCAATGAGGACCCCATCGGAAAGCGGCTGCAATGCGGGTTGGATTCAGTGGGAGTATGGATGACTATCATTGGCGTGGTCGGCGACGTCCGGCAAGACTCGCCCGCCTTGGTTCCCGGGCCCAATCTCTACATGCCTCTCAAACAACATCCGTATCGCGGCAACGAGGTGCAGGTAGTGGTACGCGCGTCGGTGGATCCTGGCTCGCTCACGGCCCCGATCCGCGAGCGTGTGCGTGCGGTGAATCCCGAAATCGCGATGAAGTTCACCACGATGAAGACCATGGTTTCCGATTCGATCGCACAGCCGCGCTTCCGCACGTTGTTGATCAGCGGCTTCGCCGGACTGGCGCTGGTGCTGGCGATGGTGGGAGTCTACGGCGTGATGAGTTACGTGATCACGCAACGCACTTCGGAGTTCGGACTACGCGTCGCGCTGGGCGCAAGACCCGCGGATGTCGTCGGTTTGGTTCTTGGCCGGACGTTGCGGCTGGCGGGAGTGGGACTGGCGATCGGCCTGGCTCTCTCGCTCGCCCTCAGCCGCGTGATGACCACCATGGTCTTCGGACTCAAAACGACTGACGCCGTCACCTACGCGCTGGTGTTGCTGGCGGTGACGCCGGTGATTCTCGCAGCCTCCGCGATCCCGGCGTGGCGCGCCACACGTATCGATCCGTTAGCGGCGCTACGCGAGGAATAAAGCCGGCGGCGTTAGGCTCCGGGACTCAAGTAACTCGCCAGCCCGTCGAGGCAGCCATCCCAGCCTGCCTGGTGCATTTCGCGAGTGGCGGTGTTCGGAATCCGTTCATGCGTGACGATTACTTCCGTCGCGTCGCCTTGTGGTTGGAACTGCACGGTGACGCGCTCGGAATCTGGCGACCCTGGGCCGGCGCGCCAACTGTAGACCAGCTTGCGCGGGCGATCGACGATTTCGAATTCGCCGGCGATCCACAGCACCGTTCCATCGGGCATTTGATTGGCGATACGATAGCTGCCACCGGTGCGTAGATCCACCTCGGCGTCCGCACAGGTGACCGGACGGGGGCCCCACCACTTCTTCAGTTGGGCGGGCTCGGTCCAGGCGGCGAAGAGCTTTTCCGCAGTGGCACGAATGGTCCGGCGGACTACCAGCGTGATATGGGAATCGTTCATCGATTGCTCCTCCGTCGTTTTTTCTTCGGCTCGACGTATCGAGCCAGCGCCTCCAGATTGTCTTCCCAGAATGACCGGTAACGGTCGAGCCACTGCTCGGCCTCGCGCAACGGTTCTGGTGCGAAGGAGCAACGGTGGACTCTGCCGTCGACCGCACGATCCACCAGGCGCGCTTCTTCGAGTACACGGAGATGCTTCGAGACGGCCGGGAGCGACATATCGAACGGAGCGGCGAGTTCGGTGATCATGCGCGGCCCATCGGCCAGGCGGTTGATGAGGGCGCGGCGGGTTCGATCGGAGAGGGCGTGGAAAACCCGATCCAGTTGGTCGTCGGCCGAAGCGCGCATATTCATCCTTGACAATAGTAAACCACTTGGTTTAATATTGCAAGTATGAATCGACAGCCGAATCGAACGCGGCGTCAACTGATCGTCGGGAGTCTCGCTGGGTTCGGCAGTCTGGCGATCTCGTCAGCCCAGGTGCCCAAGACCATCATCGACACCAAGGCCATCCACCACGAAGTAGATTTCGCCGCCGCTCCCCAGCGCATCTATGACGCGCTTCTGGACGAAAAACAGTTCAAGGCGTTTTCAGGCATGGCTGCCCAAATCAATCGCGAAGCGGGCGGCGCCTTTTCGATTTTCGAGGGTCACATCGTGGGGCGAAATCTTGAGTTGGTCCCGGCGCGCCGCATTGTCCAGGCTTGGCGTGTCGTTCCGTGGCCAAAGGGCGTCTATTCGATAGCCAGGTTCGAGTTCGAGGCGCGGGGCAGTGGGACCAGGCTCACTTTCGATCACACCGGCTTTCCATCGGAAGAAGCGGAGCACCTGGAGATCGGCTGGCAGGACCACTATTGGAAGGCGCTGCGCGTATATCTGGGCTAACAGCTAGAAGTCTTAAACCCGAAACGTGTCCGCGCGCCAACTCACGATGGCCTTCTTGATATCGGCGCTGGCCATTTTCGAGCTCAGAACCTTGTCGACCAGTGCCGGACATTCGCCGTCGGAAGCGAAGCGCAAGGCGATCAGTTGCGACTCGTTCAATTCCCCGATCCGCGATTTGAGTGGTTCGTTCAGCAGCGACGACAGGCGCATCCGCTCCTCCAGACGGATCAACCGGTCTTGAGCCTTCAAGGCGTTCAGCCGGCTCAGCAGGGTCGACACTAGAACGCTCGCAGTCAATACCACCAGCGTCCAAGCCGACAGCACTTCGTAGTGGCGAACCACGTTGACAATGGCCATGATGAGCGCCGCCGCGGCTGCGGGAAGCGCGAAAAAGTGAAACGGTGGATGGGTGCGTACATGATTCGCGTACGTCTGTGGAATTTTTTCTCCCATTGCTTTTCTCCTTGTGGTCGAAGAGGTATTCTACTAAGAGGGGGAAAGCGGCGTCTGGAATGCCCCGAACCCCCTGAAAAATCTGTGGTTCCCGCCTTGAATTCACTGCATCAACTATGTTAGGGTAACGGTTTCGGGACGCCGGTTTACTTGGCGTGCGGTGTGTAGCTTCGCACGTCCTTCTCGAAGTCTAAGTTCCCTGCTTAACAACTAATGGATCAGACCTTACACGCGCTGGGTGGGTTACTGCTAAAGGGTGTACCTACCATTTGCCTGTTGCTGATTGTTCATTTTTATCTGAAGTTGATGTTCTTCCGTCCGTTGCGGGAGGTACTCGCTAAGAGGCGGGATTCCATCGAAGGCGCCAAGGAATCGGCCGAGGAGATCCAGAAGAAGACATTTGAAAAAGCAGCAGCCATCGAGGCGCAGTTACGTAAGGCGCGCGACGAGATTTATCAGGAGCAGGAAGCGATGCGCCGCCGCTGGATCGACGAACAGGCGTCGAAACTGGAAGAGGCGCGCCGGCAGTCGCGTGAACTGATCCATCAGGCGCGGCAGGAACTGGCGGCCGAGGCGGAAGCGGCCAAGCGCGACATCGCCGGCACCACCGATGCGCTGGCGGACCAGATTTCCCGGTCGCTGCTTGAAAGGAGAGCATCCTGATGCGGCGCGCTACGCTGGCACTCATCCTGGGCCTGGCCTTCGCTTCCTATGCGCTGCCGCAAGAGGCCGCGCATTCGAATGAAGCCAAGCAGGAGACCGATCAGGGCGATCCGTGGCTTCTGTGGAAGTGGGCCAACTTCGCGATCCTGGCCATCGGGCTGGGGTATCTGATCGGGAAGAACGTGCCGCCGCTTTTCCGGCAGCGAACCAAGGAGATCCAGCAGGCCATGGCCGACGCGGCGAAGATGAAGCAGGACGCCGAAGCGCATGACGCGGAAATTGAGAAGCGGCTGGCGGGCATGGCGGCTGAAATCGCAACGTTGCGCAGCGAGGCTACGACGCAGACCGCCGCGGATGGCCAGCGCATCAGCCATGAAACGGAACAGCGTCTCAAGAAAATCCAAAGCCAGACGGCGGCGGAAATCGCCTTGATGACCCGCGCCGGCCGCGAGGAATTGCGGAAGTACGCGGCGCGGCTGGCGCTCGACCTGGCCGAACAGCGAATCCGCTCGCGAGTCACTCCGGACACGCAGAACAACCTGGTGGATGGCTTCCTCCACGACCTGCGAGTGAGGACTTAAGAATGCGCGACGCGACACGGGATGTGCCGGTAGCGTTGTGGCGCACGCACTCGTGCGTGCCGCGTTCACACTCGTGTGAACGCTTGCTGGGCGTTCGCACAAAAGGTGTTCGCAGGAGTGCG
>DASQGY010000128.1:0-12932 GCA_035632375.1 Bryobacteraceae bacterium
ACCGCGCCAGCGCTATCAAGCAACTCCGCGCCCGCCTCTACGAATACGAAATGGAAAAGAAGCAGGCGGCCAACAAGAAACTCGAGGACTCCAAGCTCGATATCAACTTCGGCAACCAGATTCGCAGCTACGTGCTCGCCCCGTACCGCATGATCAAGGATCACCGCACCAAGCTGTCCATCGGCGACGTCGATCGCGTCCTCGACGGCGACCTCGAAGCCCTGATCCATTCCTTCCTCGTCTACAAGCACACCGGCAAAACCTCCGGCGATGGTGACCTCCCTGAGTAGCACAGGCATTCTTGCCTGTGTTGGTTTCTTCTTGTGGGGCCGACGCCCTCGTCGGCAGCCGGACCCCCAGGTCCGGCCGCCCTCCCTAGCACCCAACGCATGACTCCTGATCTCTCCTCCGCCGCCCCCCTCATCCAACAAGGCCACCTCGTCGCCTTCCCCACCGAAACCGTCTACGGCCTCGGCGCCAACGCCCTCGACCCCGCCGCCATCGACAAAATCTACGCCGCCAAAGGCCGTCCCGCCGAAAGCCCGCTCATCGTTCACGTCGATTCCATCGACATGGCCCGCACCCTCGTCCGCCACTGGCCGGATAAAGCCGCGATCCTCGCGCAGCACTTCTGGCCCGGCCCGCTCACCCTCGTTCTTCCCAAGCAGCCCCACGTCCCCGATCGCCTCACCGCCGGACTCGACACCGTCGGCATCCGCATGCCGTCCAATCCCATCGCGCTCGAACTGATCCGCGCGGCCGGCGTCCCCATCGCCGCGCCCAGCGCCAATCGCTTCACCGAACTCTCGCCCACCACCGCGCAACATGTTCGCGACTCGATGGGCGATCGCGTCGCCATGATCCTCGATGGCGGCCCCACCACCGTCGGCATCGAATCCACAGTCCTGTCCCTCGCCGGTCCCGATGCGCTACTCTTGCGCCCAGGCATGGTCACGCGCGAACAGCTCGAAGAACTCATCGGTCCTGTCCGCATCGCGACCGCCCAACCCGGCAACGCTCCTCACGCCTCGCCCGGAATGCATCCGCGTCACTACAGCCCGTCGACCCCGCTCGTCCTGGTCGATCGCGGCAAGCTCCCCGCATCCGGCCGCGGCGCTTACCTCTGGATTCATCACCCATCCGATGCCGCGCGCTCCATCCGCATGCCCGCCGATCCGCACTCCTACGCTGCCGTACTTTACGCCAAACTCCACGACGCCGATGCCGAGCGCTGGGACTGGGTCGCTGTTGAGCGTCCTCCGCACGATCCCGCCTGGGCCGCCATCCTCGATCGCCTGGAAAGAGCCGCAGCCCGATGAGCGAGCCCGTAAACGAAGGCGCCGCGCTTCTCGCCGAAATCAACCAGACCAACAGCGAATCGCCCGCACTCTGGTGGCTCGGCCACAGCGGCTTCGTCGTCAAGTGCTACGACATCGTCTTCTACGTCGACCCCTGCCTCTCCACGCCGCCCGGCAGAACGCGCTCCTTCGCCCCGCCGCTCGATCCCGCGGAAGTCACCAACGCGGACCTGATTCTCTGCACTCACGCGCATCCCACGCACATGGACCCCGGCACGCTCCCCGCCATGCTCGCCGCCTCTCCGCGCGCCCGCGTCGTTCTGCCCAAGAGCACCGCCGCGCACGCCAACTCCATCGGCATCTCCAACGACCGCATGACCACCACCGATTCCGATCTGCGCGTCGAGTATTTCAAATCCGGCCTCTACGGCCGCGTCTACTCTGTCCCTTCTGCGCATCCCGATTTGAAGTGGACACCGCTCGGCGGCTATCCGCAGCTCGGCTACCTGCTGCGCTTCGGCAGTCACACCATCTACCACGCCGGCGATTGCTGCCTGTACGATGGCATAGTGGGCCGGCTGCTTCCCTACAACGTCACTGCCGCTCTGCTGCCCATCGACGGCCAAGGAAATTTCGAAATCGCTCAAGCCGCCCAACTCGCGCAGGACATCCGCGCGCGCTGGCTCGTACCCATGCACTACGGCTGCTTCTCCGATAACAGCCCACAAGTAACGAATCAATTCATCAATCACATGCTCGGATTCCGTCCTTCCACCGGCTTCAAAATCTTCGAACCCGGCGAACGGTGGATCATTCCGTGAGCGAATCGCGGGTGCGCTGGTGGATTCTCGGCCTCCTCTTCCTCGGCACCACCATCAACTATTTCGATCGCATCGTGCTCGGCATCCTGCTCCCCGATATCCGTTCTGAGCTGCACGTTGACGATCGCGAGTACGGATTCGTCACCGCCGCCTTCCAGGCTGCCTACACGCTCGGATTCCTGTACATGGGCCGCGTCGTGGACAGCGTCGGCAGCCGGCTCGCGTATGGAGTCGCCGCTCTGTTCTGGTCCGGCGCCGCAGCGCTCACCGTACTTTCCCGCAGTGCGTTCCAGCTCGGAATTTGGCGGAGCTTTCTGGGATTGAGCGAGTCCTGCAATTTTCCCGCAGCCATCAAATCCGTCTCCGATTGGTTCGACGACAAGGATCGCGCCTTCGCCACCGGCATCTTCAATTCCGGCACCAATGTCGCCGCCATGGCCGGTCCTCCTATGTTCGTGCATCTCTCGCAGCGCTACGGATGGCGCGCCTGCTTCCTCATGACTGCGGCGCTTGGACTGCTGTGGGTCCTCGCCTGGATGCTCATCCATCCGAGCAAGATGCCCGCGCATCATCATGACGATGCACCGCGCCTTCCCTGGTTGCAGGCTGCGCGTCTGCGTGAGGCCTGGGGCTTCGCTGCCGGAAAGTTCTTCTCCGATCCCGCGTGGTGGTTCTACCTGTTCTGGCTGCCGCTTTATCTCCACGTCGTGCGCAAGCTGGACATGATCACTGTCGGCTGGGCGCTGATGTTCGTCTACGTGATGGCCGGCGTCGGCGGTGTCGCCGGTGGATGGGCCTCCGGGTTTCTCATCCGCAATGGATGGCAGCCGCTGCGCGCCCGCAAAGTCACCATGCTGGTGTGCGCTTGCGCCATGCCCTTCACCGCCATGGGCGTGCTGGTTCCGAGTCCCTGGGCCGCCATCGCGCTCTTCAGTCTCGCCACCGGCTTGCACCAGGCTTGGTCCGCCAACCTGTTCACCACCGTCTCCGACACCGTCCCTCGGAACGCCGTCGGTGCTGCCACCGGAATCGGCGGATTCGCCGGCGGACTCGGCGGAATCGTTTTCTCTGCGCTCATTCCCGCATATGTCATTCCGCTCGTCGGATACACGCCAGTATTTTTGGGCATGGGCGTGCTCTATTTTGTAGGACTGCTAGCGCTCCACAGGCTGATGCCTTCGCGCTAATTGATATCCTTTTAGACTATGCGGATTCTTCCCGCTCCCTTCTGCGCCATCGCTCTGTTCTGTCTGGCGTCCATTACCACTGCCTGCAAGAGTACGCGAACGCCCACAACCACGACAGGCAGCGCCGCAACCACATCCGCTCCCGGTCCCACGGCGCCGGCAGCCGCATCCGATGCGGACCCTTACGCTCCCAAGGTCAGCGACTTCGTCGTCGGCGATACGGTCTTCGAAAAACGCCTGCTGCGCGGCTTTTACGAATCCGGAAAGGGCTGGCGCTGGGTGGCGCCCAACTTCGCCGTGTCGCTCGATGTTCCCCAGCCGCTGGCCCCGATGTTCCTGGAAATGGACTTCGCCTATCCCATCGAGCTCTTTAGCCAGGCTCCCAAGATCACGGTGGTCGCCCGCGTGAATCAGCACGAAGTCGCGCGCCAGACTTACGACAAATCCGGCCGCTACTATCTCAAGGCCAACGTCCCCATGGAGGCGTTGCAGAAGACACCGGCGCTAGTCGAGTTTGACGTCGACAAATCGGTCAAAGATGCCGCGCATGACGGCCGTGAGGAATCGCTGATCGTGGTCGGGCTGGGACTCAAGTACGTGAACGAGCCCCCTTTGAGTCCCGAGCGCGTCGCCCAGTTGGCGCACGAAGGCTACAAGCAGCTCCTCGCCGAGCGCCGGCTCAGCATGCCGGCGGAGAAGCAGAACGAGCTGATGAAGCTCTTCCACGACCTGCCGGTCTGGCGTCACATGTGGTTTCACAATGTGCAGATCGAGAAGAATCCGCTCGACCTGTGGATGATGCAGCAGATCATGTACGAGCAGCAGCCGGATTTCATCGTCGAAACCGGCACCTTCAAAGGCGGCTCCGCTCTGTATTGGGCCCACACCCTCGAAGGACTCGGCCTCACCAACTCCAAAGTTCTGACCGTCGATATCACCGATTACGTCAAGGGCCTCGCCGATCAGCATCCGCTGTGGAAGAAATATGTGACGTTCTATCTGGGCAGTTCCACGGACAACGCGATCGTCTCCAAAATCGCCGAGCGCGTGAAGGGGAAAAAAGTGATCGTCACTCTCGATTCCGATCACAGCATGAACCACGTTCTCGAAGAAATGAAGATGTATGCGCCGCTGGTGAACCATGGCAGTTACCTCGTCGTGGAAGACACGCACATGGATGGCGTTCCGACGCAGCCCAACTTTGGTCCAGGCCCGATGGCGGCCGTGCGCAAATATCTGGCCGATGGTGGCTCCAAGGACTTCGAGCAGGACCTCACCCGGGAAGCCTACGTCATGACCTTCCAACCCGGAGGCTGGCTCAAGCGAAAATAAAGCAGTACCCGCTCATGCAGGCAAGACCGGTCTCATCGTCGAAACCCGGAGAGTTATCGCAGGACGCAGTCGATCCGCGCGCGCCCGAGTGCCCGGACATCGTTCGTTGCATCTCTGTCCTCATTCCGGTCTTCAACGAAGAGGAATACGTCACCGCCATTCTGGAACGCGTTCTTGCCGCGCCTTTGCCCGCCGGATTCGCGCTGGACATGATCGTTGTCGACGACGGCTCCTCGGACTCCTCGTTCGACCTGATTGAGGAATTTTGCCAGGCGCATCCGGAGGTCGCGCGATGCGCCCGCCATCCACACAATCTGGGAAAAGGCGCTGCCGTTCGAACAGCAGTGGAATTGGCGCGCGGCGAGTACTGCGTCATTCAGGATTCCGATCTCGAATACAATCCGCAGGACTACATGGCTCTGCTGCAGCCGCTCATCGATGGTGTGGCCGACGTCGTCTACGGGTCGAGGTTCGCCAGTTCCAACCGGCGCCGCGTTTTGTATTTCTGGCACGAGGTCGCCAATCGTTTCTTGACTACTTTGTGCAACGTTGCCGCCGATCTGAATCTAACCGACGTGGAGACTTGCTACAAAGCCTTCCGTACGCCGCTGCTGCGCAGTATCCCATTGCGCAGCAATCGCTTTGGCTTCGATCCGGAAATCACCATCAAGGTGGCCAAGCGCCAGGCGCGCGTTTACGAGGTCCCGATCACCTATGAGGGCCGCACCTACGAGGAAGGCAAGAAGATCGGAATGGGCGACGCCTTCACTATCCTCGGCGTCATTCTTCGCTATTGGCTGACATCGGACCTGTACAAAGATCCGGGAGCGGAAATTCTGGACGCGTTCGCCATGGCCCCGCGCTTCAACGCGTGGATGGCCAGCGTGATCCAGCCGCTGCTCGGCGAAAGTGTGCTCGAAATCGGCGCGGGCATGGGAAATCTCACCCGTCATCTGGCCCGCCGCCGTAAACGCTACATCGCCAGCGATATCGATCTGGAGCATCTGAGCCGCCTGGCCACGCGCCTGCGCCACCTCGTGCAGGTGGAAGGGCGTATCTGCGATCTCACCGTTCCGGAGGATTTCGAGTCTTTACGCGACGCGGTGGATACCGTCGTCTGCCTCAACGTCCTCGAGCACGTCTCCGATGACCTGGCGGCGCTGGGCAACATGGCTCGGGCTCTGCGCTCTGGCGGCCGCCTGATCGTGCTGGTGCCGCATGGCCAGAACCTGTTCGGTTCGCTCGACGAGGTGCTCGGCCACTTCCGCCGCTACTCGCATCAACAGCTTCGGGAATGCCTGGCCAGCGCCGGATTCGAGTGCGAGCAAATAATCAACTTCAATCGCGTGTCGCGCCCGGCCTGGTATATCAATTCGCGGATTCTCCGCCGTTCACGCATCAGCCGCTTACAAATGTCTATGTTCGATCGGATGGTTTGGCTCTGGCGCCGCCTCGACCGATGGCTGCCCTGGCCGCCGACCTCGATTATCGCCGTTGCGCGAAAACCCTGATGAGCCCCGCAGCAGCCAGCAACAAACAGGCTGAGTTCACTGAGCGGCGGCGCGCTTACTGGGATCGCGTGGCCGATTCGCTGGATCGCGAGCCGGCGATTCGAAAATATTATCGCCGCCGTCTTCGTGAGATCTTCCGCTTCCTGATCCCGCCGGGAATGCGCGTGCTCGAACTGGGATGCGGCCAGGGCGATCTGATCTCCTCGCTTCAGCCGTCGCATGGAGTGGGCATCGATCTTTCCCCTCACATGGTGGAGCGCGCGCAGTCCCGGCATCCCGAATGCACGTTCTTACAGGCTGATGCCCATCGCTTCGACTTCAACGAGCAGTTCGACTACATCATATGTTCCGATCTGGTGAACGATGTGTGGGATGTTCAAGGCATTCTCCAGGAAGCCGCCCGGCACTCGCATTCCTCCACGCGCCTGATCATCAATACCTACAGCCGGGCTTGGGAACTTCCGCGCCGCGCGGCGGAAGCGGCGGGCATCGCGCGGACCATGCTGCCGCAGAATTGGCTCACCGGCGCGGACATCGGCAATCTGCTTTACGTCGCCGGATTCGAGCTGATTCGTTCGTCGCAAGAAGTTCTCTGGCCGATTCGCACGCCGTTGATCGATTTCCTCGCGAACCGCTACCTGGTCCGTTTCTGGCCCTTCTCCTTGTTCGCGCTCGCCAGCTTCCTGGTAGCGCGGCCTCAGCCGGAACCCGCCCGCGTTCGCGATCCCATCGTCAGCGTCATCATTCCTGCGCGCAACGAAGAAGGGAATATCCGCCAGATTTTCGATCGCGTTCCGGAAATGGGCGCGGGCACAGAGTTGATTTTCGTCGAAGGGAATTCCACCGACAATACCTACGCCGCCATCGAGCGCGACCTCGGGCGCAGGCCGGGGGCGAAGCTCTTCAAGCAGCCGGGAAAGGGCAAAGGCGATGCCGTTCGCGTCGGATTTCACGAAGCGAAAGGCGAATTGCTCATGATCCTGGATGCGGATCTCACCGTGCCGCCGGAAGACCTCCCGCGCTTCTATCAAACCTGGCGATCCGGCAAAGCGGACTTGGTGAATGGTGTGCGCCTGGTTTATCCCATGGCCGGCCAAGCGATGCGCTTCTTCAATTTCCTGGGGAACAAGTTCTTCAGCCTGGCCTTCTCCTGGCTGCTCAGCCAGAACATCAAGGACACGCTCTGCGGCACCAAGGTGCTGAGCAAGCAACACTACGAAACCATCGCCGCGAACCGTGCTTATTTCGGCGAGATCGATCCTTTCGGCGATTTCGATCTGATCTTCGGCGCGGCCAAGTACAATCTCAAGATCGTCGACCTGCCGGTGCGCTATGGCGAACGCACTTATGGTCAGACCAATATCCAACGTTGGAGCCACGGCTGGCTTTTGCTGCGCATGATGTTTCTGGCCATGCGCCGGATCAAGTTCGTTTAATCCACTCATGAGCATTTCCGAAAGCCAGGAATCCATAGTCACCGGGATGTACAGTTTCGCCCGCCGATCCGGATTTCTGGACACCGCCTTGGGCCAATGGATTTTCCAACGAGCCTACTTCGGCTACAAACGCCACATGGAAGATCCCTATTCGGCACTGCTCGAACGTTTCCCGGATTTGCTGCACGGCGGTAATGTCCTCGATATCGGCGCGAACATCGGATACACCGCGCTGGTATTCAGCCGGGCTATCGACGCGCGATCGAGAGTCTACGCATTTGAGCCGGATGAATTCAACTTCCAGTTGCTTCAGCGCACGGCCGACTCGCGCCACGCCTGTGGCCGCATTTGCCCCCGGCAATATGCCGTCGGCGAGAATGACGGCACAGTAGAGCTGTGGATCAATCCCCGTCATCACGGCGATCATAGGATTCGCACCGGCGCCTTAACCGTCACCGGCGGAACCGTCCGCGTGCCCATCCTCAGCGTCGATTCATTCGTCGACCGGCAGTTGCCTCCCTTCCCGGTTCGCTTCATCAAGGTCGATGTGCAAGGCTACGAGCTGGCGGTTTGCCGCGGCATGGAACGAACACTCGCTGAGAATCCCGGCGCTGTGGTAGCACTGGAATACATGCCATCGGCGATACGCGAACTGGGGTTCGAGCCGCAGGCCCTGCTCGATTGGATCGGCAGGCAGCGATTTGTCGTCTATAAGTTCGAAAGAGCCGCGGCGATAGAGGAGATTTCGCTCGACCGGATTGTCACGGACCGATATGTGGATCTGTTGCTGACCCGCCTGCGGATTGCGTCATGATTCGCATCTTTCGCGTCTACCTCCCCGCCGGCGTCTTTGCTCTCCTGCTTTCTGAAATCGTTCTCATCAGCCTTTGTTTCCTGTTTGCCGCTTTCCTCGTGCTCACCGAGGACTTGACCACTTACCTTGTCTACGACAACGGATGGGCTCGTCTTGGCATCGTCGTCGCCAGCATCATTTTCGGCTTTTACCTGATGGACCTGTATTCCGAGATCCACGTAAAGTCGCGCATGCGCCTTCTCCAGCATCTTTGCCAGGTCTTTGGGATTGCCCTCATGGTCCAGGGCCTGATTTCCTACGCCTCGCCCGACCTGCGGTTTGGGCGCGGAATCATGCTGGTTGGCGGTCTTCTGAGCCTGGTGTTGCTCTTCGCGTGGCGCCTGTTATACAGCGCCTATGTATCGAAAGTGGTTGGGGCGGAACGTATCCTTTTTGCCGGATGGACGCCGGTGGTGCAACAGATCGCCAACCATTTGGCGCGACACCCGGAACTGGGTGTTGCCGTTCAGGGATATCTCGACGATTCTGCTTCCAGCGAGCCGGTCCAGACAATCGCGAAGTTCTTGGGCCCGGTGAAGGAACTACGTCATGTTGCCGAGGAACTACAACCGAACCGCATCGTCGTGGCCAGTGTTCGCCGGACGGACCGGCTGCTGGCCGAGGATCTTATTGATCTGCGATTTTCCGGTTTCACCGTGCAGGATGCGGCGTCTGCTCACGAAGCCGTTTTCGGCCGTTTGTGCACGGAAGAACTCCGTCCCGATCATCTCCTTTTTGCCGGCGCAGGCCAGGCCGGATGGAGGCCTGCCGGCCTGTTCCTTCACGAGATGATCAGCGTGGCATTGGGCCTGTTCCTGGTCATCATCGCTCTACCGCTGATCGTCATCACTGCAATTCTGGTCAGGATCTCCTCGCCGGGCCCGATGTTTACCCGGCAGGTATGTGCTGGCAAAGACGGCGACGGCTTCGTGGTCAACAAGTTTCGCACCACTCGCACCGATGCTTCAGGCGATGGCGAGCTGACGCCGCTCGGCGCGTGGCTGCGGCGCCTCCGTCTCGACGCCCTCCCGCTGCTGTTCAATGTCGTGCGCGGCGAGATGTCCCTGGTGGGGCCGCTTCCGGAACGGATCGAATCCGTTGACGCACTCTCCCGCCGGATTCCCTATTACGGCCAGAGGCTGTGCGTGAAACCGGGGATTACGAGCTGGGCGGAATTGAATCTCGGACGCGGCGAAGGCCTGCACGACGTGATCACATCGCTCGAGTACGATCTTTACTACATCAAGAACATCTCCCTGAGCCTCAACGCGTACATCATCATTCATACGCTCAAGTCGGTTGTCTTCGCGCGCGCGTAACTTTCCGCCGGTCAGCGGCCGCCCGCTACCCGCGTCGGTTTCCACAGGCGCTGCGGAGGCACGAAAAATACTGCCACTCCAAACAGTGAGGCGGCGTTCATCAACAGAAACGTGCGGGCGGGCGAGGTGATGCGCTTCGCCCACCAGCGTTTCGGCGTCATCCAGTCCAGCGCGGCGATTGCTAAAAATCCAGCGAGGGCCCACAACAGCGTGGCGCGCAAGACCGATGCCGGCAGCGCGATGGTTCCTGCGATCCCCAGCGCAATGGCCCATGGCAGCACCAACCGGGAAAACTTGTGGGACAGAAAATGGAAAAGCATCCGGTTTCTTGCCGTGAATAACGCCGGCATCCGCGCATGAATCTGCCACAGCCCGGCCAGGTTCCTCCATCGGCGTCGAAACTCCGATCCGGCCAGTGCGGGCTGGTCGAAAGCCAACGCTCGAGGATCGAACACAACCCGGTAGCCGCGGAAGAAGGCCCGCAGTGGAATGAAGGCGTCGTCGCTCAGTGTATCCGGCGGGATCGGTTCAGCGAGCTCGCGGCGCATGGCATAGATGCAACCCGTCGCGGTGAAAATCGAATCTATGGCGGAATGCTTTTGCCGGACCCACAGTTCGTATCGCCAGTATAGATCCATGTCCGCCTGCTCTCCGGCGTCAGCCGCACGCAATCGCATCTCTCCGGTTACCGCCCCGACCGATGGATCGGCGAAATTCGCAACCAGATGCGCCAGCGCGTCGGGATCGAGAGGCTGGCGGACGTCGGTAAAGAAAATAATGTCGCCGGTTGCCTCGGCCAGCCCGCGATTCAGCGCGGAGGCTTTGCCGCGATGCGGCTCCCGGAGCAGGCGCACGTTCCGCTCCTTGTATTCCTCGGCGATCGCCTCGGTTTCGTCCGTCGAGCCGTCGGAAACCACCAGAACGTTCAGCAGCGCGGCCGGGTAGTTCGTAGCCAGCAGCGAATCCAGCTTTCGCCGCAGAAACTGGCCGCCGTTGTACACCGCCAGGATCACCGTCACCGGCGCCTGGAACTGCAAATCCTTGCGAATCGCCGGAGCAGCCTTCCACCAGTGCGCCGCCAGCAAAAGGGGATAGCCGATCAGGATGTATGCTACTACCGCCGCGCAGATCGCTAGCAGCAACGCTGGAAGCATCGTCTCTTGGAGTCTAAGCCAATTCGGGTGCAGTCCGCCGCACGAACAGCGTGCGCACCAGGATTTCGAAATCCAGCGAAGGCGAGCACTGTGTGAGGTAGTAGATGTCGTATTCCAGCCGCAGCGATTCTTCGTTGAGTGCGCCGGACCTGCTGCCGTGTACCTGCGCCCAGCCGAAAATGCCGGGCTTCACCGTCAGCTTGTGGGTGTAGAACGGCATGAGCGCTTTGAGCCGGGGAACAAAATCCGTCCGTACCGGCTGCGGGCCGAATAACGCCATTTCGCCCCGCACCAGGTTGATAACCTGCGGCGCGTTTACCAGACGCAGCTTCTCCATCAGCTTCCCGATTCCGGTGGCCTCGCCAGTCCTGATGCGACGAGTGCGCAGCCGGAGCCGCATAAAAGGAATCCCCTGGAAACCCGCGCATTCGGTGCGCTCGAACAACGGGCCGCCGCCTGCGGCCAGCGCGCACAATGTGCCGGCGATGAAGAGGAAGGGCGCCAGTATTACCAGTGCTATCAGTCCCGAGACGTTCGAATAGATGGTTTGCGCCGCCATGGCCAGCCGATTCGCGCGGAACAAGGACGAAAAGGCCAGTTCCGATGGCAGCAGTTCCTTCACGCTGACTCGGAAGAAGAGTTGTTGATAAGTGTCCGGCGCCTCCTCGATCTGAATCCCCGCCATTTTGCATTGGAGCAGGAAGCGCGGCGAGACCAGAGCCGGCCAATTCTGTTTGTCGATTACGATCTTGGTGGGACGTTCGAGCTTGACGATCCTCGCGATGTCATCAAAACCGCCAAGCAAAGGCAGCGTAGCCGGCAATTGCGATGGATCCTGCTCCAGGGCTCCGATGGGTGGGGGAGTAAGCGCGACGGCAATGTTACGGCCCAGATCATCGCAGCCGATGAGCAGCACTCTGGAATCCCGGCGCGGATACAGCCAGGTCTCCGTCACGATCAGGATCGCTGCAGCGATCAAACTTCCAACGGCGAGAGCCAGCGCCGGCGAAGGATCCAGGAGCTCGGTGTAGCTGAGGAGGGCCTGAAACGTCAGGCCTAGGCCGGCCCCCAGACAAAATCGCTCGAGGTACAGGAAAACTGTGGATTGATCCGACTCGTCCTCGCGCCAGCGCCATCCCAGCCAAAAGAAAATCCCGCAGACCGGCGCCCCGGGATCCAGTTCGATGGTGGTTCTCCAGTCCAATGGCGAGAAGGCATAGCTTGCGCCGGCAAAGGACAGTATGCAAATCAGGAAGCTGAATACGGAGTGAAGGGAACCCGCCGGGTTTTGCTTCATCGGCCGGTCAGCGAACTGCAAATTTCTCTCCGCGAGAATGCAACAAAGTAAAGCTGCGGCGAATGACCTCGGCGAATTCCGTCAAGTCTGCCTGGCCGGCGCCACTGCTGGTTCCTTCGATCAACAGCCCGGAAGATTCATCCAGGGGAATCTGAAAAGACCAGCTCACTTCGCCCGGCGAGAGCATAGCTTCCCGATTCTTGTGGGGAGCGGTCCACTGCAGGCGCCGCCAGCCCGTATCTCGCACCGCCTCCAGCAGTGCGCTCCACCATTGCTCTTCGGTCCGCGCCTGCTTGAGCGATTTCTCCATTCCTGCCAGCCATTCAACCTGCGACGATGGTTGCATCCGCGAACCGAATAGCGCTCGCCCGGCCAAGCGAAATTCCTTATCGCCCAACTGTCGCGCGCCGACCAGCGCGATTCCGACACCAACCAGGATCAGCAGGTTTTCGTAACGGGCCAGCAGCGGCGAGCTTACCAGCAAGGCAAAGCCGGCGGCGAGGGCCGCGATCAGATACAGCAGCAGCACGGCGTTCGTCGGCGTAAGGCCGCGATCCAACAAGCGGTGGTGAATATGCGCGCGATCGGAGCCAAAAATGGATTGCCTGCGCAGGAATCGCCTGACCACGGCCAGGAAAACGTCGAGCAGCGGGATGGAGAGCGCCAGAAGCGGCACCAGCAGACTCAATAGCGTTGCCGTTTTCTGCGTCCAGATCATGCCGTA
>DASQGY010000129.1:0-57482 GCA_035632375.1 Bryobacteraceae bacterium
CTTGTTGCGGTAGTCCTCTATGGCTCGGCGGCCACCGGCGATCATCACGGCGAATTCTCCGATCTCAACACGCTCTGCGTGCTCACCCAGGTGACACCCGCCGAACTGGCCGCCAGCGAACCGGTCTTCAAATGGTGGCGCGCCGGCGGCAATCCATCGCCGCTGCTGCTCAGTGAAGAGGAAGTTCGCACTTCCACCGACTGCTTTCCCATCGAATTCCATGACATGCAGGAGCGCCGCCAGGTTTTGTTCGGCCAGGACGTTATCGCCAACCTGGTAATCGACAAAGCCTTCTACCGCGCGCAAGTGGAGCACGAGCTGCGCGCCAAGCTGCTGCGCTTGCGGCAAAAAGCTGCGGCGGTCTTGACCGACAAGCCTGTGCTGCTGCGCCTGATGATCGATTCGGTGTCCAGTTTCTTTGTGCTCTCGCGCCACGCGCTGCTATTGTCGGGAATCGCCGCCGGATGGCAGAAGCGCGAGATCGCGAGTAACTTGCCGGCCATCGGCGTGAAGGCCGCGCCGTTTAGTACACTGCTCGATCTTCGGGAGAAAAAGAAGCAGGCCGGCGAGGTAGATCCGGAATTGTTGTTTGCGAGTTATCTGAAACAGATAGAAGCGGTGGTCGCGCATGTCGACCGCCTCGAGAAATGAGGGGATGATGAAAATCGCATTAGTAGTAATTGGTGTTTTGGTCTTAATCGGCCTGCTGCTGATTGGCGTGATGATTGGCGCACGGAACACCCTGGTGACCGAGCGCGAAGCGGTGAACGGCGCGTGGTCGCAGGTGGATGTCGCTCTCCAGCGCCGCGCCGACTTGATTCCAAACCTGGTGGAGACCGTGAAAGGCTTTGCCAAACAGGAACAAGCGGTGATCAAGGAAGTGACCGACGCTCGCGCAGCCTTGGGCGGCGCTCGCAATCCATCGGAAAAGATCCAGGCCAACTCGCAATTGGACGGCGCACTGAGCCGCCTGCTGGTGGTAGTGGAGAATTATCCGCAGATCAAGTCCAACGAGAATTTCCTGCGCTTGCAGGATGAGCTGGCCGGCACGGAAAATCGTATCGCGGTGGAACGGCGCAAGTACAACGATACGGTACAGAAATACAACACCGACATCGCCCTATTCCCCAACAACATCGCGGCGGGCATGTTCAATTTCCAGCGCAACGACGCATACTTCAAGACCGAGGCGAGCGCGAAAACGCCGCCCAAAGTCAATTTCTGAATGTCGCGGGAGCTGGTTCAAAACCGTACTTTGTGGCGCACGCACTCGTGCGTGCCGCGTTCACACTCGTGTGAACGCTGGCTGGGCCTTCGCATAAAAAGTGTTCGCACGAGTGCGAACACGGCACGCTTGAGAGCGTGCGCTACATCTCCAGCGAGAGCGTTTTGATCATCTCATGCCCGATACCTTCCCCAACTACATCGACGGCGCCTGGGCCCCCGGCCCAACATTCGAAAACCGCAACCCCGCCAACACCGATGAACTAGTCGGCCTCTTCACCAAAGGCTCGCCCGCCGATATCGCCGCCGCCGCCGAAGCCGCCGCCCACGCCCTCCCAGCCTGGTCCGCCCTCCCCGCCCCCGCCCGCGGCAACTATCTGTTCAAAGTCGCCGAGATCCTCGACCGCAAGTTCGACCAAATCGCCTCGGAAATGACCCGCGAAGAAGGCAAAACCCTCCCCGAATCCAAGGGCGAGGTCCGCCGCTCCATCAACATCTTCCGCTATTTCGCCGGCGAAGGCTCGCGACTCCCCGGCTTGCTGGTTCCCTCCGAACGCGAGCGCGTCCACATGTTCGCGATTCGTAAACCGATCGGCGTCGTCGGCCTGGTTACTCCCTGGAATTTTCCCAGTGCCATTCCCGCCTGGAAGATGGCGCCCGCCTTGATCTGCGGCAACACGGTGGTGGTGAAGCCGGCTTCCGCCGCGCCGCTCAGCGCCTGGCGAATCGTCGAAGCCTGTCACGAAGCCGGCATCCCCAAAGGCGTAGTCAATTTCGTCGCCGGATCGGGCGGCGAGCTTGGCAAAGCTCTGGTCGAAGCCGCGCCGTTGAAAGCCGTCTCCTTCACCGGCTCCTGCGAAGTCGGCCGTTGGCTCCATGAAGAAGCCTCCCGCCGCTCGCTCCGCATCCAGCTCGAAATGGGCGGCAAGAATCCGACCATCGTCCTCGCCGACGCCGATTTCAACCAGGCCGTCGAAAACGTCGTCAACGCCGCGTTCTTCTCCACCGGCCAGAAATGCACCGCCACCAGCCGCGCCATCGTCGAAGAGCCAATCTACGATCGCTTCGTCGCCGCGTTGGTGGAGCGTACGAAGAAACTGAAGATCGGCAACGGCATGGAACCCGGCGTCGACATTGGACCGGCGGTCGACAAGTCGCAGCTAGAAACAGATCTCCGCTACATCGAAATCGGCCGCAAGGAAGCCGGCGCCCCCCGCATCGGTGGTAACCGCCTAACCGGCCCTCAATACGACAAGGGCTACTTCCTCGAGCCCACCATCTTCGCCGACGTCACCCCCGCAATGACCATCGCCCGCGAAGAGATCTTCGGCCCGGTCCTGGCCGTCATGCGCGCAACCAATTTTGATGACGCCATGCGCATCGCCAACGACATCCCCTTCGGGCTCTCGGCATCCATCCAAACCACCAACGTCAGCCGCGTATTCGAATTCGTGAACCGCATGGAAGCCGGGCTCCTCACCGTGAACCTGCCCAGCGCCGGCGTAGAATATCAACTGCCCTTCGGTGGGACCAAGGAATCCAGCTTCGGCTCCAAGGAACAAGGCCCCGCCGCTCTGGAATTCTACAGCGACTACAAAACCGTCTATCTCAAGTACTAACCGTGCGACTAGGCCAAATCAAATGGAATAACGCCGTCACCGCCGCCATCTTCGACACCGAAGGCGCGCGGCCCATTCCCGATCACACCGTCGCCGACTTGATCGCCATGTCGGAAAAAGAGCGCCGCACGATCCCTGCGATCGCCGCCGAGTTGGCCGCCACTCACCGCGAGCGCGCCCTGCCGCTCCTCCCCATTCATCCCCGCGAAGTTTGGGCCTGCGGTTGCACCTACGAATCGAGCGCCTCCTTCCGCGATGCCGAACACGGCACCCGCGAAGGTTTCTATGCCCACGTCTACCGCGAGCCGCGCCCCGAGATTTTCTTCAAGGGAACGGCCCGCGTCTGCGTCGGTCCCGGCCAACCCATCGGCATCCGCTCGGATTCCCGATTCACCGCGCCCGAACCGGAACTGGCCGTGGTCCTGGGATCGAACGGCGCCATCGTCGGTTACACGCTCGCCAACGACGTCTCCGCCTGGGACATCGAGCGCGAAAACCCGCTGTATCTCCCACAATCGAAAATCTACACTGGCGCCTGCGCGCTCGGTCCGGCCATCGTCACCGCCGATTCGCTCGCCGATCCCTATCAACTCGAAATGAGCTGTACCATCGAACGCGGCAACCGTACCATCTTCTCCGGCCAGGTCTCCACTTCCGCCCTCCACCGCCGCATCGAAACCCTCATCGAATACCTGCTGCGGTCGAACCCCGCACCTGCCGGATCCGTGCTGCTCACCGGCACGGGGATCATCGTCACCGAAGAAGCCGCTCTGGCCCCGGGCGACCTGGTCACCATCCGTGTGCCCCAGATCGGCGACCTATCGAATCCGGCGGAACTGGTCGGCTAGTCCCGAAATTTACAACTTCGGCGGCGTCGGCGGCGTGAACTTGGATATATCGGAAAGGCCCAGCCGGACCTCAATACCGTCCACGGTTTTCTCGGCGTCTTCAAAACCGTCCTTGCCGAATTCCCGGTGCTCGATCTCCTCGAACTTGTCCGAGATTTCATCAAGCTGTTTTGCGGACATGGTGTTTTTCCATGCCGGAAACACAATGGTGTCTTCGCGCGCGGCGTGGTGTTGGTACATGTGCACCAGCCCTTCCATGGCTTTCGCCAGCGGCTCGGCGTGTGCGGCGTCCATTCTTCCGCCCTTAGTAACCCCCAGGATGTAATCGGTGATCTCGCGGCCTCGCCGGTGCTGCGCCTCCAAAACGTCCGGGTATTTTCCAGCTCTGCCGCTTAGTTTGCGGACCATCGGGAAAATATGAGTCTCTTCCAGCATTCGCTCGTGGTAGTCCTCTCCGAAGCGCCGGAAGAGCTGTGCGGTTTTGTAAAGAGCCGCGGGATCCACCGAAGCGTACTTCGCTCGCAGCAGAGGAACCGTTTCGTGATAAACAAGAAGCGCTCGCCGGATCACTCCGTGTTCCCGCATCAGATCTTCGGTAGCCGTGACCTCCGGTTCCTTGGCCTTGTTCTTTTTTTCGTCTTGCGCGGCTGAGGGAAGACCGGCCATAGCCACGGCTGCGCTGGCTAGGAATGCCTGTCTACGATTGAAATTGTGTTGGTTCATGTCCCCTCTGTTCCATGGCTTACGGTAAGCACGGACACACAGCACCACTACGTAGATTCCGAACCGGTCCCCAGCGTTTCGCAGCGTCCGGAGTAATGTCCGGAAAGCCGCCTGCCGATGATCCTAGGGAGATAGAATCATGCCTACGCCACTCGACGGGGAACGGCGGCAGTATCCGCGCTTTCCGTGCGCGTCTCCCATTCGTGTCTCGTTAACCAACCTCTTTGAGCACAGCATTGCTGGCGAATGCCTGGAGGTTTGCCGTAACGGCTTGCGCATCGAGACCCTACAGGCGATTCCCGCGCCGGCAGAGGTTTCACTGAAGGCCCTAAGCCTGGGCCTTGCTGGCCGCGGCATCGTGCGCTACTGCAACAGCCACGCCGGCAAGTACGTGGTTGGCGTCGAATTTGCCGCCGGATTGCATTGGCAACCTCCCGAGCAGTTGGTTACGGAGTCGCCACTCTCAGCCGGCATGACCGCCCGGACCGCTGCCATCTTCCAGGAGTTGCTTGGCGGCAGTTCTGCCCGCGATCTGCAGCCCTCCGTCGACGCTCTGTCCGACCAAGAGCGCGAAATCCTGTTCTGCACCGCCGCCTGCATCCAAAGCGCCGTTGCCGAAACCTGCCGCGCACGTGCGGATGAGATCGCGGGTCTGCTCACCAGCAACAGCCAGCGGCTGCCTGCGAACCTGATGCCAGTCTAATCGCCGCCGAGAGTCTGCTCCATCTCCTGAGCCCGGTGCCGTTAAACAGTTCGAGCGTGCGGAGGCCGCACGCTCGATTGAGAATCAACAGACCCTATGCCGGGCTTACTTACTGAGGCTGACCTCCACCGCCGGTGAACAGGCAGACATTGATGTTTTGCGTGCCGCTCCACGATCCGGTCCAATTCGAGCCACCACCTCCACGGGCCCCGCCGGTCACAAACGATTTGAACAAGTCCCCGCTGTTTGGATCCACGCCTTCGGGAGTTCCCGCATGATCCGAGTTGTTGTACAGGCAGGTCTGCGTGTGAGTGGGTTTCACGCCCAAAACATTGTAATCCAGGCTGAAGCTCTTATAGACCGCCGCGCCCCATTTCCATCCCAATGAGATTCCGGCCGTATCCGCGGCGAAGGAGCCCTGCCACGTAACCGCGCCTTGCACCTTGGAGAAGCCCGCCGGCACGGGAAACGCCACGCCCGACAGAAAGATCTCATCGCTGCCCGCCACCGGGACGGTAGTCATCCAGGTGTTCGTAGCGGTATCAAACGAAGTCGACGAACAAACCGCGCTCGGACTGAAAGTAATCTGCGCATTCGGAACATTCACGGTGTACGTTTGGTCGGCCGTGAACGTGATCGTCGACCCGGTAAACGCAATTGTCGCGCCCGCGCTCGGAATGCCGCTGGCGTTGAAGTTCGCGTTGAACCAAATAAAGTCTCCGGCTGGAATCGCCGTCCCATTGAAATTGGAAGCGTTGGCCGATGGCGCGGGACAGTTTTGGCCAAGCGCGCTGATTGCGCACAGCCCCAGTGCCGCGCCGAGTAACATGCCGATACGGAATGATTTCATCGTTTTCTCCAGACTCGAATTTTGCGCCTTCAGCGCAAGTTGGCTAAAGCACATGCCGGTCCATTGGTATCCGCATGAAAACACGGCCCCGTGGACGATTCGTGCTCTCGTACGTGCGCCAATGTGTCGCACCGCGTGCGCCTCGGCCTCTGACAAGATGTCTCCAGCTTGAGGCCTACGCAGCTTCCGCGCAATGAGTGACTCCGCATAGGGCCACCGGCTGATTGATCGCAATTTGACATGAGCGAGGACCTTAAGGCGCTGGCTTGGCAGGTCGAGAAGGACTATGGCCGGTGTTCGGCTACGGCTGCCGGATGATGCGCGTGACGCGTCACCTGCAAAGCGTAGGAAACGTAGACCAGCCCCATTACCGGCAATACCAACAACGCCGTGTACCAGTTGGCGGCGCTGGCCACCGCGATCATCAGTCCGGCAACCGCGGTTCCCACCAGATAGTATGGGAACGACCAGAAGTAGCAATGACTCCAAAGCTGCCGGAGCGGCCGCCGCTCGATCAAGCACAAGACTACGGCAACCAGTACGGCGTTGGAAACATACAGGACGGTGGTGGCGGCCGCTAAGGACGCAGGCAGGGACAGCATGGCGCTGTGATCCAACAGAAATCGAAACGACAGGAAGGCCAAGGTCACGCTTAACGCTTGAGCCGCACCATTGAATAATACTTGCAGCGTCGACGGCCGTTGTTGCGGCTTCCACAGCGATTGGACCACCCCAGTGGCCGCGCTGAGGACAATCGCTTCCGGCAAGGTGCACTCGGCGATAAACACCAGCGAGAGCACGAACAAGATCGACATCGACGAGTCTAGTCCGGGTAAACGGATCTTGAGCGTTGCCGCAATCAATCCCAGCGCCAGATACGCCGCGAAACGAACAGCATCGCCGGTCTCCCACCGCAGCAGCGCAAACAGGACCAAGATCGCTCCGCCGGTCACCACAGCCTGGGCATAATACTTCGCCGCCATCGGAGGAGAGCCCGCTGCACTGGATGCCGGCGCGCCCGCGGCTGGCCGCCTCGATTGGGCCAAGCCTACATAAAAGTGCAGCAAATAGAGCATCGGAACCAATAGCCATAGGGATTCCGGCCGGAATGCCTGATGTTGGTCCGGGAACAATCCAATGACGCATGCGCCCGTAAGGTAATACGGGAAGGACCACGGATACCATTCGCGGCCAACCACGCGAAGCGTCTTGCCTTCCAACAGTGAGAGGACACCCGAAACGATGAAGGTGTTCGCTAGGAAGAAGACAATAGTGACCAAGGCGAGCAACGCCGGCCGGTACAAATGGATATCCTGTGCCAGCCCCTGCCGCCACACCAGAAAACACAACCCCGTGCTGATACTCAAGTTCGCCATGTTAAAGGCGGCCTGGACGGCCGTCGGATGCTTCTGAGTTTTCCAGTAAGTCTGCACCAGCGCTCCAGCACAACAGGCGATAAGGGTCTCCTGCAAACTGAAGAACCGCAACCCGATCAAAATGGAAACGAAAATGAGCGAGTAGGTCCCGGAAACTCCGGGCAATCTCATCTTCAACGCTGAAGCGAGGATGGTCAGCCCAAGATAGACCGAAAACAGAACCGGATCGATGGCGGTGAAGTTGGCCAACGCCATGCCCAGTACCGCGACACCCGCCACAATCACCGCTCCCGCGTACAGCTTCGCTCGGGTTGGCATTTTCTCTCTCCCTCGGTTACGGCTCGCCTACAATCAATATCCCGCCGTCTTCCGCCGTCGCCTGGTTGCTGGTTCCCCAGACGATATTGCTGCCCCAGCAGATGTTCAGGCCCGGAATCGAGTTCGTTCCCCAGATGATGGCCGAACCGTCCACGACATTCGCACCGCCTTGAAACACGCTCGTTCCCCAGACAATGTTGGTGCCCCAGACAATGTTCGTGCCCCAAATGATTCCGTTCGGGAAAACCAGGGAGTAGCTCTTCTTGGCGGCATCATAGGTCACCGACGGTGAGATGGCTGTACCGGTGACCAGGTCGGAATTGTTCAACGCCGCCCCGATGTCCAGGTATCCTGCGCCCACGGTGAAGACATCGTACTGGCTGGTGTAACTGACGTGCGTCACCGGGTCGACCGTGACGCTGCTGGCCGGGAACGATTTATAGGCGGTCTTCATCAACCGGGCCTTCACTTGGTCGGGCGTCAGGGAGGGATGCTGCTGGATCAGCACTGCCGCTGCGCCGCTGACCACCGGCGTGGCCATGCTGGTCCCGCTCAACGTGAAGTAAGAGTGCGAGCAATCCGAATTCCCGTTTACCTTGTAGTAGGAATTGTGAACGTCGTTCTGCGGATACAGATTGTCCAGCTTGCCCTTACTCGACAGCAGCGAGGCCACTCGGTTTCCCGGCGCCACGATGTCCGGCTTGACCACGTGATCGAAGAGCGTCGGACCCTTGGAACTGTAGCTGGCGATCAGGTCGTCGCTGCGCGACGGCGTGCCCATGGTCTTCATCGCCCCGACGGTAATCACGTAAGGATCGTTGCCCGGCGCGGTGATAGTGCCATAACCATTGGTGCCGGCCGAGTTATCGCGTCCACCGTTGCCCGCCGCCACCACCACCACGATTCCCGCCTTCCAGGCCGCTTCCACTGCCTGGCATAGCGGGTCCACCGTGTAGCTTTCAAACACGCGCCGGCCAAGCGATAGATTGATCACCCGGATGTTGTACTTCGATTTCAGTTGAATCGCTTGTTGAATCGCCGCGATCACCGAACTGTCGGTTCCAATCCCGTCCTGGTCCAGCGCCTGGAGGTCGATGAGGTTGACGTCCGGAGCGATCCCCACAAACGTCCGAATGTAGTCTTTTCCGTGGGACGAGCTGCCCGAGCCGCCGATAATTCCCGCGACATGCGTCCCGTGCCCGAAATGATCGTTAGGCGGACCAGCCACGAAGCTGTTGCTATAGACAATGCTGTGCGCCAGGTCCGGATGATTGTTGATGCCGCTGTCGATCACCGCCACGCCGATTCCGGCGCCGGTCCAGCCCAGTTGCGTCGCAACGCTGCCGTTCACCGCCGCTACAGTAAGATCCAGCATGCTCTGTACCGGCCGGTCCGGCGCGATGAACGCTACCTCCGGATCGTCCGCCAGCGTGGTCAACGCGCTCGCCGGCATGGAGACCACGTCGCCCGCAATCACATGCAAGTCGGCCTTGTGCGCACCGCCCAGCCGGCGAAGTTTCTGATGTTGCCATGCATTGGGCGAGTGCTTGTACTGTACGATTACGTCCACGGTAGCGCCCGGACTGGTGGCCTCCAGCTCCCGCGCCATTTTGGGATGCTCCGCCAGCGCCAGCGATGCGGTGAGAATCGCGATCCCAAGAAGCGTACATCCGTTGGTGTATTTCATGTCCATTTCCTTGTGGCTGATGCTGCCCGCCTTACTGTTCACCGGCAATCGCTGTCGACAATGCCGACGAAGAAGAACTCGTACCCCACACCGCGGCAGTTCCCCAGACGGCGGCGAATCCCTGAGTCGTGCTTGTGCCCCACACGGCGGCAGTACCCCAAACAGCGGCGGTGCCCCATACGGCGGCAGTACCCCATACGGCAGCAGTACCCCATACAGCAGCCGTTCCCCACACGGCCGCCGAGCCGTAAACCAGGTACACATTCCCCGTCGAATTATCGAAGGAGACCGACGGCGACATCGCGCTCGCCGTTGCCACATCCGTGTTGGCTAATGCAGCCGCGATGTCCAGGTAGCCGGCGCCGACAGTGAATACATCGTACTGGCTAACGTAAGTGATGCCGGTGACCGGATCGGTGGCCGCGCTCTGCGTTGGGAAATTCTTGGTGGCGGTCTTCATTAGCCGCGCCTTCACTTGATCCGGCGTCAGACCGGGACTCTTTTGCAGCAGCAGCGCCGCCGCTCCGCTCACCACTGGTGCGGCCATGCTGGTCCCGCTCAGTTTGTAGAAGAAACTGGAAGTATTCTGACCGCTGTTCGTTGCGTACGTGCTGGCGGACACCAGGTTGCTCGGAAACTCTCCGTAGAGAGCGCACTGCTGATTGAGCGCCGATACCACCAGGTTGCCCGGCGCCACGATGTCCGGCTTGACGATGTGATCGTATAGTGTCGGTCCCTTGGAGCTATAGCTGGCCACCAAATCGTCGCTGCGGTCGGGCGTACTCATGGTCTTCATCGCCCCCACGGTGATCACGTAGGGATCGTTGCCGGGCGCCTGAATGGTGGCATACCCGTTGGTGCCCTGCGAGTTGTCACGGCCATTATTGCCGGCCGCCGCCACCACCACGATGCCCGCGTTCCAGGCGGCTTCCACCGCCTGGCACAGCGGGTCCAGCGTGTAGCTCTCAAATACCGGCCGGCCCAGGGACAGATTGATCACCCGGATGTTGTAGGTGCTCTTCAGTTGGATCGCGCGCTGGATGGCGGCCATCACGGTGCTGTCCTGACCGCTGCCGTTCTGATCCAGCACCCGCAGATTCACGATGTTCACGTTGGGAGCGATGCCCGTGTACACTCCGTTGGAAGCCGCACCCGAATTACCGATAATGCCCGCCACATGCGAGCCATGGCCGAATTGGTCCATGCCGTTCGGCAAGCCTCCGAACGCTTCCGTGTACACCACGCGCGTGCCCAGATCCACCGCATTGATCCCGCTATCGATCACCGCCACGGCGATACCGGTCCCCTTGTAGCCTTGTTGCCACGCCACCGGCGCATTCACGGTGGGAGCCGCATAATTCAGAAATCCGCTGTGCTTCCGGTCGGCCGAGATATAGACGATGTCCTTATCTTGCGCCAGAGGATTCAGCGCATGCGCCGGAATCCGGTAGACGGACGCCTTGATGAACGGCAGGTCCGCTTTGTCCTGCCCGCCGTTGTCATGCACGTTCTTCTTGTGCTTGTCCGTGGGCACGACACTGTACTGGATAACGATATCCACCATGTCGTTGGGCCGCGCCGACTGAAGGTCTCTTGAGATCTTCGACGCAGGGGGCGCGGCGAAAAGTCCCGCTGAACCCAGCGCGCCAAGAGCAATCAGAGAAAGCAGATTGCGTTTCATATTCGAGTGACCTCCAATACTGAGCACGCTCCTTGTCATGCAGGTCACTCTCCAAACGGTTGGACGCGCTAAAACTCTGCAAACATTTAACCGCTGGTACTGCCGGGGAGGAAGAGCTAGAGACACGCTGGCAACGAAAGGCAGGCACTATGCGACAATCTGTCCCGAAACCTTATGCCTGGCGGCTGCACGGCGATCGACTATGGCCGGCATTCGCATGGTGGCAAAGGCGGTCGCGCTAGGTGGGTTCGAGTTCAGGCGGGCTCTTGGCCGTCGCGGCAACTGGTTTCTGGAGCGGGCCGCGATCGGCCAGTGTTCAATCTTTATCGAGTCAAGACTTAGGTGGCCGATATCGTAAAGGTCACCGTAGCGTTGTACGACCCAGCTTTATAAGCGGCATCATTCGTCAGCGTCCATGCCAGCGAGGCGGAATTGCCGGTCGTAACCGAGTGCGCGTCGGCGCCCACATCGGGATCCGAGGACGTGAATTGTGCTCGGTAATGAAGTGAAAGAGTTGATGGTGGCCGCCAACGGCCGTGGCACCGGCGGCCAGTGCCGGTCTACCATGCACAACAGCGCAAATTCAATGATCAGTATCCAGAAAAGCTGCCGCTTTTTCCGCGTCATATTGAGCTGAATGTGAACAACACCTGAGCGCTGTAAGAGCCCGTGTGATACTGAGGAGAATTGGCCAGAACAAACTGCAACTGCACGCTGGCCGGATTCGCACTCGAACACCCGGTGCCAACGCACGCATTGGTCGATACCGAAACTACGGACGTTTGTGATGCCGCGTTCATGGTCTGAGTGCCCGAGCAAGCGGTTCCCAGACCGGCCGACGCACATGTATAGGTGACATTCCCGCTCGCCACGGAAGGCCCTCCGGCAGGTGAAAAATCCGAGGACGCCTTCAAGGTCAAGGTCGCGGAACCAACCTGTGTCGTTCGTGCCTTGTAGTTCACCAGCAGCGACCCGCCAAAATTGTTGAACGTCGCTCCGCTCACGGTTAACGTAAAGGTGGAGGGCGAGGACAGTTTCGCGGCCGAAGCCAGCGTCAGAAATACGTTCTCCGTCATTGTCTGGGTTGCAGCCTGGATTGCGCTGCACCCCACCAACAGAAGAATTGCAGCGATCCGTAGCATCATGAATGGCGGAACTCCGAAAGCCGTGGGGAGTGCAGCGCTCTTCGCACGGATGATCCGCAGTCGAGGGTGAAAGAACATTATACTGCCCCCTCGGGTCTCCCCTGTACCCGCCGCGTCTCGTGCTCCGAACATCAGGTCACGGTGCGCTTCGGACAGATTGTCACCGCATGAGCCACTGAAAAGGGGCCAGAAAGTCCCAGCCGGCAGCCGAGAGTCGTTCTAATATCGCCCTCTTGAATGACATAGCGGAAGGAACTCGGCTTGCTCTTGGTGCGGCATGCGGAATTTGAACAGTTCCCTGGAGGATTTCATGAAACGACGAACTACCCGGATGCTCGTTACGACGGCATTCTTATTGGCCGCAACCAGCGCGATTGCCGGCCCGCCCAAGCCGCCCAAAGGCAGCACGCAAGATAGCTGCGGCTACCCGTTTGGAACCGCTCCGGCTCTTTCCAGCGTGGTCTTCAGCGAAAGCGATACGCTGCAAGCTTTCGATTTCACCAATGGCGTCATCAGGGCATGGTATACCGACGAGCACGCGCTCACGCTGGGCGTGCGCCGAGTGGTGGTCAAGACATCCACAGGCACAACTACGACGGACTATCCCTTCACGGATTTCAGCGGCGTGTCGGCGGTGAATCCTCTGGTCGGCACCACCTTCGCGGCGGGCGATCAGGCCGGTACGGACTTGGCGACATATAACCCCGCCTACGGTTTCCTCGACCATGGCCGGCCGCTATGGCCGGCGCTCTACATCACCGATATCACCGATCCGAACAACATCGTGCCCGGCGATTGGCAACAAGGCGGCAGCGCCATTCCGCCGTCCGCTGTGTACGGGACGTGGAAGGCCGCTGTGAGAACCGTGGATCGGACTCACACGCCCGCGCTGATAACGGTGACGCCCGATATCGATCCGGTCAAGAATAACTGGAATGGAATACCGGACGTTCCGCCGGGTGGTTTCGGAACCAACGACGGCTACGGGGCCGAAATTGTCTGGAACGTGGGCAACCTGCTGTCGGGTCACACCTACCGCCTGCAGTTCATGACGCACGACGGCGATCAGAACAAGTCTGGCGGGGACGCAGGCGAAGCGTGTGTGGCGATGAGTCCCGTGATCGTTCCTCAGTTGCAATAACCGTAAGATCGGCCGCCAGGGCCGCTGCGTCAGCCGATGATGTGGACCGTATCCACATCATCGGGGCTCGGTGGCGCTCTTGTTCAGATACCCGGCGATCTGCTCGCCCGTCGCAAACCACACTCCAGGCTTCGACTGCATATAAGTCACGAACTGCTCCAGGTGCCGCATCGGTGCGCGATGCCCGGTCACGTGCGGGTGCAGCGTCAGCACGAACATCGTCCCTTGTTCGTAAGCGCCGTCGAACTCCTCCTTGTACAACTGGTAGAGCAACTCCGGCGACGGCATGGTCCCGCCCCGGCCAAGGTAGGGCGTCTCGGTCAGTGTCCAGTCGATGGCCAGCTCGATGATCCCCGTCCGCTCCCCATTCGACATCAACTCGTAGGGCTCGTCCATTGCCTGCAAGCTGCTGTCGTACAGAAACCCGCTCTTGCGCAGTAGTCCGATGGTGTGCGCGCTGAAAGCCCAGGCCGGCGCGCGATATCCCACGGGCCGCTTCCCGGACGCCTTGGTCAGATACTCGATGGCCTGGTTGAGCAACCGCTCCTCCTCCGCCTCGCCGGAAAGCCCGGGCAGAAACTCGTGAATCCATCCATGCACCCCGATCTCATGACGCCCGCTCTTCAGAATCGCCGGAATCATCTCCGGATGCAGCACCGCGCTCACCACCGGTATGAAGAACGACGCCGGAATCCGGTGCCGGTCCAGCAGCGCCAGGATCCGCGGCAATCCCGTCTGCGCCCCGAAATCCGCTGCCGAGAGCGTGGTCGGCGACGTTTCGCCGCGCGCCAGCAGGTACGATTCGTTATCCACATCGAAGCTTAGGCACACCGCCACCCGCGCCTTGCCCGGCCAGCTTGGCGGCGTCAACTTCCGCCCCGCCCGCGCCGGAGCCACTGCCTGCCGAAGCTGTTCCTGGGTCCATTTCGTCCCCGGTTGAGCCGGTGTCCCCGGCGGCTGCGCCATTCCCGCCCAAATGCAGAAACCCGCAAGAATAATCGGCTTTTTCATAACTGAGCCAGGGTAACATTCCGGCTGTACGCACTCTAGGGTCGAATTCCCCCGAAACACTTCCGATGGTTTGTGACTCAAACGTTCGGAGCCGCTTCAGGGGGTCGCTGCATGTACGCCTGGGAAATATTTACTGCCTTGGGCCATCTGTCCGGCCGCAAAAACCTCCCTCCCAACCCCCAGCCCCCATTTTCGGGTTCCGAGCGCCGTAAAGAGACGCGTTACGCAATCTCCGAACCAGCCATCATCACCGTCTCCCAACCGGCCGAGTTCCGGCCGATTGAGGGCCAGTTAGTGGACATCTCCAAGTCCGGCATTCGAATTCGCAGCCCGCGCGCCATCCACCGCGGCGCGAACCTGCACGTCCAGTTGAAGCACATGGTGGTATTCGGCAGAGCGCGGTACTGCCGCAAGACACCGGCTCCGGATGCTTTTGAAATTGGCTTGGCTATCGATCAGGTGGTGATCGCCCCGGGCGCATCGCAAGAGAACCCGGGAAAGGAGAACCCGGGACCGGCGACGGGCCAGACGCAGCAACTCGCTCCGCCAAATCTCGAAGTGCTCCTGGTGGAGGACAACCCCGGCGACGTCCGCCTTACCGAACTGATGCTGGAAAATACCGGAATTCCCCATCGCCTCACCGTCGTCATGGACGGGGAACAAGCATTGAAGCGGCTATTCGATTCCGCCGAGCCAAAACCGGGATTGATGCTCTTGGACCTCAACCTGCCCAAGATCGGCGGCCTGAGAGTTCTCGAGTGCCTGCGCCAGGATCACGCCTTCGATTCCGTACCCGTGGCCGTGCTGTCCAGCTCCTCGGCCGAAACCGAAAAGCGGCGTTCCCACGAACTGGGCGTTCTGGCCTACTTCGAAAAACCCATGGACTGTGTGCACATGCGCGACCTAAGCACCCAGGTCAAAGCCCTGATGACCAACTTGGTCCACTAAAGAAACCGGGGACAGTCAAAGCAAAGAAACTGGGGACAGTCTACCTGTTTCGCGCGCCCGGAATTGGACGGTTCTCAACCCAAGGCCTGCGCGGAAACAGGCTGACTGTCCCCGGTTTCTTTGCTTTGACTGTCCCCGGTTATCGGTTACGTGCAAAAGGCTATTACGAGCCCTCTTCCTCCGGTTCCTCCACCTCCATCGATTCCAACTCCTCCGCCTGATGCGCATACCGCTTCAACACCCGAATCGCCGCCCCCGCCGAGAATCCCGCATACCGCAACCGCCGGAACGCCGCCGCCAGGTTCTTCTCCTCCCCCAGAAACACCCCAAGCTGCTTGCCGCGATACTTGCGTTTCAGGAACGCCTCGATCAGGTCCGTCTCGTTGGTATCCTGAAACGTCTTCTCGGTTACCTGCTCGGCCAGCTTCGGTGCAACCCGGCGCTGCCGCAGATCGCGCAGCACCCGCATTTTTCCCAATCCTTGATTCTCCAGCCGCGCCGTGGCGTAGCTCTCCGCGAAACGCCGGTCGTTCAGGTATCCGGACTCTTTCAGCTTGGCCAGCACCCCGTCCACGTCTTCCTGGCGCTCCGCCCGGCGGCGTAACTTTTCCTTCAACTCACCCGTCGAATGTGCGCGGCTACCCAGCGCGCGCAGGCCCAGATTGAGCAATCCTGCCTGGTCCAGCAGTTTTGGCTTGCGTTGGGATGCCAAACAGGAACACTATCAGATCGGGGACTGCTATTGTTAAGGTAGTGGAAACTTGATGAAAGGATGACCATCATGGAGGACGACAACAAGTTTTCGTACTTCTTCTTAGGGCTTGGACTGGGAGTAGCAGTCGGACTGCTCTTCGCTCCCAAATCCGGATCGGAAACGCGCGAACTATTGCGCTCCAAAGCCGACGAAGGCAAAGATTATCTGAAGCGCCGGACCACCGAGCTGCGGGAGCAGGCCGAAGATGTGATCGATAAAGGCCGGACCGCCGTTACCCGCCAGCGCGACAACCTGAGCGCCGCGGTGGAGGCCGGCAAACAGGCCTATCGCGAAGCAGTCACCGGGGCGGCCGCCTCGGGCGACGCCTCCGAGGGAATCTGATATAAATTCTGGTATCGCCATGGACCAGACCACGTTGCTCTATATCATGACGGCGTTCGTGATCGTCGCCGCCGTCGCGCTGTGCATTCAGGCGGGCATGCTGGTCGCCGTCAACAAAAAGACCAAGGCCATCCACGATCAGATCGCCCCGCTGGTCCCCAAGGTGGAATCGCTCGTGGAAACGACGCAGGCTACCGTGGAGCAAAGCCGGCGCCAGCTCGCCGAAATCAGCGCCAAGACCAACGAGATTCTGGACTCCACCAGAACCCAGCTCGCCATGGTGGAAGAAGTGGTCAGCGACGCCAGCACGCGAGTCAAATCGCAAATGGATCGCGTGGAACTGCTTCTGGACGATACCCTAACCCGCGCACAGGAAACCGTGGCCACGGTGCACAACGGCATCATGCGCCCGCTGCGCGAAATCAGCGGCATCGCCGCCGGCATAAAAACCGCCCTCGCTTTTCTTGGCCGCAACAATCGCCCCAGCCCGGATCGCGCCACCAGCGACGAAGAAATGTTCATCTGAAGAGCCTGTACTACTAAATCTCTGTTTCGTCCCACAAAATCGTCGGGTGCTGCGAAGTTCTGCCAAGCTGTTGATCAGAGGTAGCACAGGCTTTAGCCTGTGACTGGAGTTTCTACATTTCCAAAACACACACCAAAAGTCTGGTGCTACCTTTTCCAACAACTGATGAGCGCGTGGTAGCACAGGCTTTAGCCTGTGACTGCTCCAGACCGTCCAGAGCCTTCACCCTCCTAGGTCGCCTTGCCGCGCGGGATACTGAAGCTATGGTCAAGTCCGTGGAAGGGATTTACCGCAACGGGAAGGTCGAGTTAGCGGAGCCCCTTGCAGAGGCCGAAGGCTCACGTGTCATCGTGACATGGGTTCACTCCCCAGAGCCGGTCGATCTTCAGGAGAAGGGAATCGACCAACTTCAAGCGGCAGATCTGCACCGCCGCCTAACCCAATTCGCCGACGATTGGGATCGGCCCGAAATGGCCGCCTACGATGAACTACCGCCCCGGTGATGTGGTGTTGGTGCTGTTTCCGGACCGCGCCACCATCGACGAAGAGATGTTCATCTGAGGACGCTCACCCGTGAATTTGAGTCACCGCCACAGCCCACCTCAATCTCCTTCCCCCTCATCAGCTTCCAAGATCAGACTCCCAAAATCATCGATCCCGTCTGCTACAACAGAGCATGAATCCCAAACCTTCGTTCGAAATCCGCTACTCCGCCCCCGGCTCCGCCACTGCCACACAGTCCCGAGCCAAACGCTACGCCATCAACCGCCTCAACGCCCAGAATTCCACCGGCCCTCGGACCGCCGATGGCAAAGCCCGCTCTGCCATGAACGCGCTTAGCCACGGACTCACCGCCGTCAGCCCCCTGCTCCCCTCCGAGGACCGCGCCGCCTACGACCGCAACCTCCAGTGCCTCCTCGATGAGTACAAACCCAAAGGCGCCACCGAGACAATCCTCGTCCGGGAAGTCGCCGACACTGCCTGGCGCTTGAAACGTATCCCCGCCCTCGACGACGCCCTAGCCATCACCGAAGCCCTCCGCCGCCAGGAGCGACTTCTCACCGCCCTCTCAGTCCACGGTAACCGCCTCTCCCGCCAGCTCCACGCCACCCTGGACAAGCTCCGCCATATCCAGTCCGAGCGCCTCCAACAGGAGCGAGACCAGCTCCGCAAGGCCGGCGCCATCTATAAAGTCCACAAAGATAAAGGACTTCCCTACGACCCCGCCGAAGATGGGTTCGTTTTCTCAACGCAGGAATTAGACCGCTACGTGAATACGCAGATGCGCCACCAGCAGGCAAAATTCATGGATTCCGACCTCACCTACGGCTCCCAAACCATGCGAGTATTAGCCGCTATGCGATAATCCCCAACATTATTGCGCGGTAATGCGTCAGAATAGGCATCATGTTAAGTCCGCTCCTGCGGCTGTCGTTCTGCTGCGCGCTCCTTTCCGCATTTGCCTGGGCGCAGGATGTCGTCTACCCGTGCCAGGCCCCGCCCGGCGTCAACGCCCTCACTGCGGAGGAAGTACGTGCGCGAATAGCGCATGGCGAGGATGGCTTCTTCCTGTACAAGCGGCTGCAGGATGCCACCCCGACCAGGCCGAAGCCCGGCACTCTGGTTTCCTATTTCGAGCAGCGGCTTCAGCAACACCCGGATGATCCCCGCTTCTTGTATCTCTACGGCCAGTCTCTGATTGGCAAGGATACGCCCCAGGCCATCGTCTACTTGAACCGCGCGGCGCAGGCGGCCCCGAAGCTTCCCTGGACATATCCGTCGCTGGCGCTGATCTATGCCAGCCGGAACTTCCGGAATGAGTCGAAAGTAGTCGCCAACATGCGCGAATATCGCACGCTCTGTCCAGGCAACCTCGATGCCTTTCGATATTTGGAAAAAGTCAAAGACCCGGCGGAGACTGCCGCAGCCGCCACCCAACTTCGGGCCGCGCTCGAAAACAGCCACCATCCGGACGACGGCCAATATTGGAGCACCCTCTGGGCGGCGGAGTTCCGCGTGACGCCCCCGGCTGAATACGATACGCTTCGCAAGCGCGTTGCAGCGGATATCGAAAGCTTGAAGTCGCGGCCCGAACCTCGGAATCGCAGCGCACTCTTCGCGCTGGCCGACGGATATAAATTGTCCGGCCAGGCGGAAATCGCGGCGAAGATGGAAAGGGAACTGAATGCGGACCAGGACGTCCTCAAAGCATATCGGGCTTGGGAGGAGAAAAATCACACCAGGTCAATGCGAACAGCCGAAGAGCGCCGGGCCGCCATGGACGACTTGTCCAGGCTCTCGGCGGGATGGGTGTTGGAGTGGCCATCCAGCGGCTTCGCGTGGAGTCACCGCTTGCAAGCACTGAGCTTCCAGCCGAACGCTACCAAGGAAGATATCGAGAAGGCCGGCGACGAGGTGCTCAAGGCTGACAAAGCAAGGCCCATGGGCTGGAGCATGGTTCCGCAAGGGCTGCGTGTCGCTCAAGTCTGGGTGAAGCACGGCATCAGGCTCAAGGATTCCGTCGCCATGGGAGAAGCCGCCTTCAATCAGATCTCGCTCGGCCCGGAGGTGGAAAGCGACCTGACCGCGTCGCCCAATGCGGCGGACATCGCCGCTCTCGGGGTCTTCGGATTCGATACCACAATGTGGGACGCGATGACCGTCGTGGTGGAAGGCTCCCTGCAGTTAAACGATTTCAGCAAAGCCCGGCGAATGCTGGCGAAAATGAAGCAGTGGTTGTGGAGCAACGACTCGAAGAAGGACGACCCCACCAGCGGCTACATGCGCTGCGAGGCGCGATATCTGCACGCGGCGGGCGAACTGGCGGAAGCGGAAGGGCACAACGTGGACGCCTTGGCGCTTTACGCCAGGGCAACAGCCACGGGCTGGCGCGACCCCGAATCTATCAAACATTCGCTCGCGTTGTGGGAAGAACAGGGCGGTACCAAGGAGGGCTGGGATCTTGCCGTAGAGCGCCTTCCGGTCCCTGCTCCCAAGGCCGCACCATCGAAATTTACTGTGACATCGGCGCCTGAAGCGGGAGCGTGGAAGAAGATCAGCCGCTCACTTCCGGAAATAAATCTTCCCGACGTCGCAGGGAAAATGTGGACGCTTGCGAACCTGCGCGGAAAGACAACTTTCATCAATCTGTGGGCAACCTGGTGCGCCCCTTGCCGCGAAGAGTTGCCTCACCTTCAGAAACTCTACGAACTGGTAAAGGAGCGTTCGGACATTCAGTTAATCACGCTGAATCTCGACGAGAATCCGGGAGAGATTCAACCATTCCTCACCGCGCATCGCTACACGTTCCCGGTTGTCCCGGCGAGGTCCTACGTTTTGGATTTTTGGGGTTCATTCACCATCCCGGAGAACTGGCTGGTGGATGGCGCGGGCATGCTGCAGCAGAAGGGCGTTGGATTCGACGCGAAGGCCGCCGACTGGCCCAGGCAGATGCTGGAGAAGTTGGCTCATCTCACGGAATAATGCTAGCTTCGAACAATGATCCTCACCAAGGTCACCGACCGTATCGCCACGCTTGCCTTTAACCGCCCGGAAAAACTGAACGCCCTCGGCCAGGAACTGCTCGATGAATCCACCGCCACGCTCCGCAAGTGGAGCGCCGATCCGAACATCGGCGTCATCGTCGTCACCGGAATCGGCCGCGCCTTCTGCGCCGGCGGCGACGTCTCCAACATGGCGAAAAGTTCCGACCGTTCGCTCGAAGAAAGCATCGACGGCCTCCGCGATTGGCAGCAGCTTTCCTGGCTCCTCTACAACATTCCCAAGGTCACCATCGCCGCCGTCAACGGATTCGCCATGGGCGCGGGCCTCGGCGTCTGTCTGGCCTGCGATCTCCGCATCGCTTCCGATCAGGCGAAATTCGGAACGGCCTACGCCAAGGTCGGCTATGGCGGCGATTTCGGCACCACCTGGCTGCTCACCCAATACGCCGGCGCGCCGAAGGCGAAGGAGTTGATGTTCCTGGGCGACATGATCGACGCCGCCGAAGCGCACCGTCTTGGTCTGGTAAACCGCGTGGTCGCGCAGGATCAGTTCGAAACCGAAGTCACGCAGTGGGCCGCGCGTATCGCCACCGGGCCGCTCACCAGCTTCCGCTACATGAAAGCCAATATCAATCTCGCCACCCATACGGACTTCCGCACGCTGCTCGATCGCGAGGCCGAAACGCACCTGCGGTGTGGCCAAACCAGCGACCATAAGGAAGGCGTCAGCGCGTTCCTTGAAAAGCGCGCGCCGAAATTCACAGGACGATGACCGAATACAAACAGATCCTCCACTCCAAAGAAAACCGCGTCGCCACCATCACCTTCAATCGCCCCGCCAAGCTCAACGCTTATTCCGAAGTGATGGTCCACGAAATCCTGAACGCCCTCGCCGACGCCCGCGACGACGACGAGATCCGAGCCGTCATTCTCACCGGCACTGGCCGCGGCTTTTGCTCCGGCGGCGACATCGGCACGGATTTCGAGTACCCCAGCCGCTATCGCGGCCACCGCCTGGAATCGATGCTCGAGATGCGCGAGAACATGGACCAGTTGGTAACATTCCTGCAGCGCTTCGACAAGCCGACCATTGCGGCCGTGAATGGCGCAGCAGTCGCCGGCGGTCTCACGCTCGCCTTGAGCTGCGACTTCCGCATCGCCGCCGAAAGCGCCCGCCTGGGCGACACCAGCGGCAAGTTCGCCCTGATCCCCGATGAGGGCGGCGCGTATCTTTTCCCGAGATTCATGGGCCTGGAGCGTGCCCTGAAGATGTCGCTGTTCTCGGAAGTTTATCCCGCGCGCGAGGCGAAGGAGCTAGGCCTGGTCACCGAAGTTGTCCCCGACGCCGACCTGATGCCCACCGCCCGCCGCTGGGCCGAGCGCCTGGCCGACGGCCCGCCGTTAGCCATCCGCATCACCAAACGCATGATGTACAAGCAGCGAACAATGAGCCTGGAAAATGCCTTGGAAGACGCCGCCCTCTCCACGCTAGCCGTCAACTACACATCCGATGTGAAAGAAGGCATCGCCGCATTCCACGAAAAGCGCAAGCCAAATTTCCAAGGCCGCTAGTCGTCGCACGGGTCGACAACAACCAACGCTCACAACCCGCAACGCACCGACCATCCGCAACGCGCCGAACATCGGCAACGCGCCGACCACCCGTAACGCGCCGACCACCCGCAACGCACCGACCATCCGCAACCGAGCCGCGACCGTCAGGGAGCGATCCTCAAATGCTCAGCAAATATCCCTTCGCCGAAGCCTGATTCAACCGCGACACCGCCAAACAATACCACTGAAGCTGCCGCCGATAGTGAACCTGATTGCCCCCGATATCGGCGTCCGTCTTGAAATCGACAACATGCCAAACCCCTTGATCGACGAACACCAGATCAATCACGCCTTCCAGCACCCGGTTGCCCTCAAGCTTCAGCACAATCGGCAATTCCCGGTGAACGCGTTCCGCCGCACGAGCCCGCGCAAGCAGCGCATGACCCAGCGCCGCAGCCGCAGCCTTCGATGCGTGCTCGATCTCGTCGTTGGTTGCGCCAAGCAGACGCCCATGAACATTGGCCAACGCCCCAAGCGCTTCAGCGCCGGCGTCGAGCGCGGCATCGCGCAGTATCGTGTGGACCAGCGTGCCGAATCGCGGACCCACCGGCCGCGCTGCCGGTTTCGCAACCGATTCGATCGTCACCTCGAACGCATCCTTGGGCGATTCGCCGGTCTCCGTCGCAGTGAAGATATCGAACTGCTGCATCCGCGCAGTCGCAGTCACTTGGTCGCGCTGCTGCTTCCAGCCCCGATAAGCGATCAGGCTCGGCGATTCCGTCGACGTATCCTCGACCGTCAGAATCTCCTCCTGGCGAAGTCCGAAGTTCGCGGGCGCGGCCAGTTTCAGAATTCGCGGATCCCACCAGACCACGGAGTGTGGGCCTTGCTGCGGAGTATGCAATCCCGGCCGGACCGAAGGCTCGTCACGCGAAAAGAAGGGCCGTTCCAACACCGAAGCTTCGCCGAACTTGGGGCATCCGGGTGCGCGTGTCGAATTCCGATAGCGATCGTGCGCCGGGTAGATCGCTTTGTTGAGCGGACCCAGCCAGCCGTCCAGTTCGCCATCGCCGACAGCAGGCACCACCAGCAAATCGCGGGCCCTGGTAGCAGCGACATAGGCGACTCGCACGCCCTCGGCGCGTTCCCGCAACCGTTCCTGCGCCTCGTTGTCGCGCAGTTCCCAGGGAGCGCAACGCAACAAACGAGTAGCGCAGAGGCGTTGCTGGGCATCGACGAACCGGTCGGGATCGCCGGCCGCGATGTTGGCCGTCATGTCGGCCAGAATGACGATCGGAAACTCCAGGCCCTTCGCCGCATGCACGGTCATCAGCCGCACGCCCTCTGCGCCTTCCTCGAGCACTGGCGCTTCCGAAGAGTCGGATTTTTCAGATTGCGTATCCAGTTCTTCGACGAAACCGCGGAACGAAATACCACCGGTGAGCTCAAAGCTGCGGGCGAGATCGGAGATGCGGTAGACATTGGCCAGGACCTGATGCCCGGCAGGCCGCAGCGCAAACCCGGCATGAGCGCGCGTCGCTTCAAGCAGCGAGTTTACGGTATCGGCAATCGGCCGCAGATTGCGGTGCCGGTGCAGATCGGCAACGATCCGCAACGCTTCTGCTACCGGCTGAAACGCGGGATCGAGATTCTCCGGCAACGTCCGAAACGGATGCAGCCGCCCACATTCGTGACGGAAGCGCAGCAGCAGGTTGTCGGGAATCGCAAACAACGATCCTTTCAACGTCGCGAAGAGTGATAGTTCATCCTCTGGCCATTCGATTGCTGTTAATGCTGTGCGGAGTGTTTCCACCTCCTCGCGGCTATGAAAGGATTTCGACCCAACCAGCAAATGCGGAATCTCGCGAGCCTCCAGGCTCCGAACATAATCGCGTGTAATGTCTTTGCCGAAGTTGGTGAAGCGCCGGAACAGGATGCAAATGTGCCTTGCCGAAACAGGCAGCAGCGCCGCGGGATCTTCGGGATCGCGCACTTTCCAGCCGCTGTCGCGAACCAGCCACTCGACAAACGCCACGATAGTATCGGGCAAACAGGCGTCGATCGACATTTTGGAAATCCGAGTGCTGCCGTACGGCTTCGGAACCGGCAGCGCGATCAAGTGCGGTTGATTCTCGATGGGCGGAGTGCTCCCGAACAACGACGCATAGGCCGCCTGGCCCGCTTCGGCATCGTCCCGCATCTCGGAGTGAAAAGCCGCGTTCACCGATTCCTGAATCGGGCGCAACGCGCGGAAGCTGGTGGTGAGCTGCACGCGTCCGACGCCACGCTCGACCAGAGCATCGCGGATGCCACGGTACAACACAACATCGGCGCGGCGGAATTTGTACACCGACTGCTTCGGATCGCCAACCACAAACAGCTTGCCCGGCTTGGGCGTCACGGCCAACCAGTCCGATTGCGCCGCATCTTCGGAGGCGAGCAGCAGCAGAATCTCGGCTTGCAGCGGATCGGTATCCTGAAACTCGTCGATGAAGATGTGAGTGAAGCGGTCTTGCAGATAACGCCGAACCTCGATGTTGTTACGAACCAGATCTCGCGCGAGAATCAGCAGATCGACGAAATCGAGCTTTCCAGCCCGGCGCTTCAACTCGTCGTACCGCTCCACCAAGTGCCACATCTCGGTCCGAAGACCGGTGGCAAGATCCGCATCCGCGGCATCGCGGAAAGCGCTGAGTGCAGTGATCAACTGCTCGCGTGCGGCAACCACCTGCTCTCGCGGTACGTTGTTGGCGAAGAACCCGGAGCCCTTCTTCAAATCCCGTTTCAGATCGCGCAGCAGCTTGATCAGCAGGCTCTCCAGCGTGTCGTAGTCGCGTGCGCGCGTGGCGGCCTCCGACCGCTCGATCCAGGTGATCAACGCCTGCGCCGGTCGAAGCGAACGGACCAGGTTATCGGTGAACTTCGGACATCGCGATGCGGCCTCGGCCACCAGCTTCACCTGTTCCAAGAGCTGATCCACTTGCTCGTTGCGATCGAACGGCACTTCCCGCCACGGGGCCGGATGATCTCGCCACTCGATCAGCTTCCACGCCGCGTATTGCAGTTGCTCGATGGGCGGGCCAGTCTCCCAGGCATCGCGCCAGGCAAGACGAGCGAGTGCTCGGCGCAGCGCCGGCGCTCCTTCTGCAAGCTTCTCCTGGAACCAGGCGCGGAATGCGCGCTGGTAAAGCCGGTTGGCCTGTTGCTCCGACAGTTCCTCGAACGCCGGATCGACAACGGCTTCCACCGGCCGCTCGCGAAGAATCTGCGCGCAGAAGGAATGGATGGTACCGATGGACGCCTCCTCCAAATGCTCCAATGCGTGCTCGATATTCTTTCGTTCATCGGCAGTGGCCACCGAATCGCGCGCGCGGTCGAGTTCCTGGCGAAGGCGCAGCTTCAACTCGCCTGCCGCCTTGTTGGTGAAGGTGACTGCGACAATGTGGTCGATGGTTGTCGCACCGCCGGCCAGCACCGCGACAATGCGCGCGATCAGCTCGGTGGTCTTGCCGGTGCCGGCCGAAGCCTCCACCAGCAGGCTTTCGCCCAGCGACGTCCGAATCCGCTCGCGTGCCGCGCGGTCGTCGAGTTCGGGATGGACCGAAGGGGTCATGGCAGATTGCGAATGTTGATGAGTTGTTCCAGCCGGGCCACCGGTTTTCGTTTGGAGCGCGATTCTTCGTATGGACCGCAGACTGGCCGGTAATCGCAAAGCGCGCAGGCGCCGGCTTGCGGGGCGGCGGGAAGGAAGCCCTCTTCGATGAAGCCGTCAATCGTTTGGAGTACCCGCGAGATCCGCTCGCGCGATTGCGGGTCGAGCGCGATGCTGAATTGAGAGAAGTCGCCGCGCTGCGTGCAAAAGAACAAGCTGCCGGATTCCACCGGCTTCTGCAGCAGTTGCTCGGCAGCCAGCGCATAAAGCAGCGGCTGGAGTATCGCGCCCCCACCGACATGTTGCGGGCGATTCTGCGGGGCTCGGCCCGTCTTGTGATCGGTAACGCGCAGCACATCGCGAGTGGCGTGTTTTTCCACCAGGTCGATGGAGCCTCGCAGCCGGATGCCGTCGAGAATTCGTGCCTCGCCTTTAGTGCTTTCCGGATCGCGATGTTCGTCGAGCGGCAGGCCGAAGGCGAATTCGAAGTGGAATGGAATCCAATCGGATTCGGACTCGGTCACTTGCCGGATCCAGCCGCGCAGATCGGTGCGGACATCCTCCACTTCGCTCTTCCAGACGCGCGGAATGGCCGGCGCGAGGTCGTCTTCGAACCGCGCGGCGACGCGGTCCAGCACGCGGTCGGCTATGTCGTAGATGGTCTGCCGGCGGACGGGCGTGATCGGCAGGAGCCTTTCTTCCTTCAATCGGCGAAAGAGCTGGAACTGCACTTCGTGGAAGAGAGCGCCGCGCGTGAGCGGATCCATTTGCTCCAGCGGGACGGCTGCTTCGCGCGGCCGGAATTGGAAGATGGCTTGCAGCAAGAAGCGGTAGGGGCAGGATGCGAACTGCTGCAACGACGACGGCGAGTAGCTGCGTTCAGAGAATCGATGGGATTTCAGAACTTCGATGGTGGCTGCGTCGGGATCTACCAGTCCATCGGCCGCCGACCAGCGGTTGCGCCAACGTCGGCTGCGCGTGCGTAGTGAACTGGCCAGCCGATCGTTGACTTCGATCAGGTATCGTGCGCTGCCCTTCGCTTCCGCGCCGCGAAGTTTGAGCGCCATGTGCAGCGAAGCCAGGTCGTACTCGGCATCGTCGATGGCGATCTTCGGATCGGTGGGCGCTGGCCAATCCAAACGCGAGGGAGCGCTTCTGGCCGCGCGCTTTTCGAACTCGCGGAGCGACGGCAGGCGGCCTTCGGCGGCGCGCACAACTTCGAGCGCATAGAAGGAGGGGACTCTCGCACGGGACTGTACGACGTCCATGCGCGGATAGGAGACCACGAAGTTCTGCGTTGCCGCGGCTGCCGCCGATCGCAGCAGCATGCGTTCGCGCGCCACGCGCAAGTCCTGCGTATCGAGGCTTGCGTCGAGTGTAGCGCGGTGCTGATCGAGCAGCAGTGGATCTTCCAGTGCGCGGCGGGGAAAGAGTCCTTCCGCGAGGCCAGGAAGAAAGACCACGTCGAACGCTCGTCCGCGCGTTTCGTCGATGGAGCCGACGAACACGTGGCCATAACGGCGGCGGGGCGGTTCGGTGCGGAGGAGCCCCAGCTTTCCGGAGAGGACGTCGTAAACCTCATCCAGTGCAGCGGGGCCGATCTCTGCCATCGGGAGCAGTTCGCTTAGAACTGAAAGCACCGACGCAGGTTGACGCAAAGCCATTTGCGCGAGTTGGTCCAGGCGATCCAGCCACTCGCCCCAGTTCGCGTTTTGCGGAAGTGAGCCGAGCACGTCGATCAGCGGAAGCGCGAAATGCTCCAGGCGTTTGAGCTGCTCGATGCGGCGCTCGATGTGCGGGCGGTGCGACTGGTCTTCTTTATCGAGGTCGCGCAGTTGAGCTTGCAGTTCGGCGCGGAGGCCGCGAAGACGGCGCGCCCAGCGATTATGCCCGCCGATGACTGCCGCATCCACGAGCAGCTTCTCCCAGCCGATCGGCACAGCGAGCGTGGTCTCCGGCTCGGGCTCGACAGTCTCAAGGGCCGGAGGAAGCGTCGTAAAGTTCGCCAGGATTTCGTCGTCGGGCGGGGCCCACTGCGGCGGACGCTTGATCGGAGCGCCGGTCTTGTCGACGGGCGGCAGTTGTCCCAGCGACAGATACTCGGCGAATCGGGAAGCGGAACAGCCTTCGCCGGCGCACGCGAGCAGCGCAAGGAAAGCGCGTCCGGCGGGATCGGGCCGCGCGGTGCCTCGGCTAAAATAAGCCGGAATGGACGCACGGCGCAGAGCTTCTTCCACCAGCGGTTGGTATTGCTCGACGTTGCGGAGCAGAATCGCAACGCGGTCGAACGGCGTGCCGCGATCGGCCAGCGCGCGAATGCGGCGCGCGATTTCCACGCACTCCAGGCTTTCGCCAGGCGCGGAAAAAAGCAGACCGGGATCTGGAGGCGCTGCAGGCGGCTGGTCGGTCGAGAACAACCAAGTGCGAACGCGATCGAGCGTCGAGCCGGCGGAAGTTCGATCGAGATCCTCAGGTTTCACGTGAATAATGGGAGCAAGCGATTGCTCGTTGCCGGTGATAGTCGCGGCCAGAACATCCGGCGATTTCGCGGTCAGCGCGATCAGCAACTTTGCCTGGCTTCGAGAATCGACAGTGAGATCGAGCAGCAGCAGCGGCAGCCCAGCGAATCGGTGCGCTCCGCGATCGGCTTCTTCGGCGGCGAAGCGAAGCAGGATCGGCAGGTCGGCCAGCGATCGCTGTTCGAGCTCCCGCTCATAGAGCTTCAGTAAGTGCGCAAGGTCCGCGCCCGCTGCTGCCGTGGATGCGAGCTTGCTTGTGGAAACACGCTGGAGCCGAAGCTCGGCGATGGTGTTGGCCAAGGCGCGCGGAAATCCGGGGGTATGTGCGACAGGTCCGAAGTACTGGAGCTTCTTCTCGCGATGGGCGGCGTGCACGATCCGGGCGGCGATGGCTTCGATGCCCAGGCGGCTGATGGGCGCGAGCGCTTGTTCGGCCAGCGGCCGGGCCGCGAGATGCGCGGCAAGTTGTGTGAGCGTGAAAGCGTGGATTCCCTGGCAACCATTCTCCGATGCCGTAATTGCGAGTTCATTAGCAGCGGCGCGAGTCGGCGCAAGGACAACGATTTCGCGATTTCGAAAGCGTGTGAGAAATTCCACCGCCCGCTGCAGCACTATAGCGCTGGATCGGGAACAAATTAGCGAACGCGGGGCCACACACAATTATATGAAGCCCAGAGGCTGCGAATCACTATTCGCGCAGAGCCGTGCTTGGGTCGATTTTCGATGCAATGCGGGCCGGAAGGTATCCGGCCAGCAGTCCGATTGCAGCGAGGAGAGCACAAACCGTTGCGTAGGTGACGAAATCGGTGGGCTTCACCTGGAAAAGCAAGTTCTGGATCAGGCGTCCGGTGGCGAGCGATAGCGCGATGCCGATGAACAGGCCGCTCGCTACTAATAACAGGCCCTGTTTCAAGACCAGGCGCAGGATGTCCGCCGGCCGTCCGCCTAACGCGGTGCGAATGCCGATTTCGCGCGTGCGGCTGACCACCGAATAAGAGAGCACGCCGTAGATCCCCACCGATCCGAGCAGCAAGGCAAGCGCGGAAAAGGCCGCGAGCAGGATGGTCTGGAAGCGGGGTTGGGCGACCGATTCGGCGAACTGCTCGGTCATGGTGCGGACGTGCGCCAGAGGTAAATCGGGATCGATGTCGTGCAACTGGCGGCGAACGGCGGCGACCAGAGCTTCCGGTGCGAGCGAGGCGTCGGTACGAACTACGAGTGTCTGGTTGTAAAAGGGCGCCTGGCGGCTGGAGAAATAAATGGTTGGTTCGGCAGCGCGGCCCAGGCTGGAGTATTTGATATCGGCAACAACGCCGATGATTTCCGAGTCTTGCAAAAGGATCCGTCCGAGCGGTCCGAAGCCGCCGGAAATCGCGTGGATTTTCTGGCCGACGGGATTTCCTCGAGGCCAGTACTGCCGCGCGAGCGACTCATTCACCATGAGGACGGGCGGCGAATCGGGACCATCGTGTTCGGTGAAATCGCGGCCAGAGATGAGTGGAGTACCGAGTGCGTTGAACAATCCCGGACTGACCATGCGATGCCACGCGGTCTGATCTTCCGGATGCGCGACAGGCGCCAAAGAGAGAAATCGGAATGGCAACCGGTAGTCGAGATCCTGTGCCAGAGGAAGGCTGGTAGTGATTCCGGCGGCCTTCACTCCGGGCAACGCCACGGCCTGCGTTCGAATGCGATCGAACATGTTGATGACATCCCTCACCTTTTGGTAGTGGGCGAGGGGCAGCGACACATTGGCGGTCAGGACGCGCTCGGTGCGGAATCCAGGATTGACGTTGGTGAGATGAGCGAAGCTTTTGATTAGGAGACCGGCGCTGTTCACCAGCAGGACGGCGAGAGTGACCTGCGCGATCACCAGTGCGCTGCGTCCATAGCGATCGCGAGAGCCGCCGGCGGCGCCTCGACCACTCTCCTTGAGCGCGGTGACGAGGTCGGGCTTGCGAATGCGCAGCACCGGTGCCATTCCAAACAGCAGCCCGGACGCGATGCTGATGGCCAGCGTATAGAAGAGCACGGGCAGGTTGAGAGTAACGTCTTGAATGCGCGGAACGCTGGTGGGCCCGAAGGCGCGAACTGCGCGCACACCGGCCATGGCAATCGCGAGACCGGCAACGCCACCGGCGAGAGCGAGCAGCAGACTCTCGGTGAAGAACTGGCGAGCTAACCTACCGGCGCTGGCACCGAGCGCTGCGCGGAGCGCGACTTCACGTTGACGAGTAGACGCGTGGGCCAACAGAAGATTGGCGACATTCGCGCAGGCGATCAACAGCAGCAGTCCCACGCTGGCGAGCAAGATCAAGAGAGCAGGCCGGGAGTTGCCCACCAGATCGTCGGGGATGGTGTGGAGACCGACGCCCCAATCGGCGTTGGTGTTCGGAAATTCCGCGCCAATGGCGCGCGCGATGGAATCCATTTCCGATTGCGCCTGGGCCAGCGTGACGCCTGGACGAAGGCGCGCGACCGCGTCCATGTATCGAGGTGTGGGGCGCTGGCGGAAATCGCGGATGCCGTTGTTCCAGACCTGCGAGTCGCCGGCGAAATGGATGCCGGGAGGGAGAATGCCGATTACCGTCTCCGGCTGGCCGTTGATGCCGATCGCCTTGCCGACAATCGAAGGGTCTCCGTTGTAGCGCCGGTGCCAAAGCTCGCTGGTGATCAGAGTGACGTTCGGGCCGCTGGGCAGGCCTTCCTCGGCGGTCATGCCGCGGCCGATGATCGGCGTGATGCCAAGAGTTGTAAGTAGCGTGGAAGTCATACTGGCGCAGGGCAGGCGCTCGGGATCGCGGCCGGTATCGGTGAGATTCACTTCGTTGCGCCAGTAGCCGCCGAAGGCTTCGAGAGTGTGGCTGCGATCGCGCCAGTCGTAATAATCGGAAGGTGAAACGAAGTAGCGCTGGATGCCGTTCTTTGGCTCAGTCTCGAAAATGTTGACCAGACGGCCGGCATCCTCATAAGGGAGCGGACGGACGAGCACCGTCTGGATGACGCTGAAGATGGTGCTATTGGCTCCGATGCCGAGCGCTAGCGCGGTGAGGGCGATGGCGTAGAGCGAGGGTTGCGAGCGCCAGGAGCGCAGGCCGTGGCGGAGGTCGGCGAGTACGGGGTCCATGGTGGTGACTACTGGTGAGACGGTTGGAGGTTACAATTCTTTGAATCCAGGAGCCAGGAGTCAGAATCCACAATGAGAAGACAGGAGGCAGAAGGTTACTTGGAGACAAAAAGGTTAGCGGATCAACTTCGTCGGTCTTATGACGGGGAGGCTTGGCACGGGCCCGCGGTGCGGGAGTTGTTGGATGGGGTGACAGCGGATCGGGCGGCGGCGAAACCGATCGCGGGCGCGCATTCCATTTGGGAACTGGTGCTTCACGTGGAAGCTTGGGAGCGGGAGTCGCTGTTGGTGGTTGGCGGGAAGACGTTCGAGATTTTGGCGGGGGAGTCGGATTGGCCGCCGGTGCGCGAGACTTCCGCCGAGGAGTGGCGCGCCACGCTGGAACGATTGGAATCGACCACGCGGAATTTAGTCGCGGCGATTCGGGCGATGGATGATGCGAAGTTGAATGAATCGGCTGGTGGCCGCGAGTTCAATTTCCACTTCCTGCTGCATGGCGTGGTGCAGCACAATTTGTATCATGCGGGGCAGATTGCGCTGTTGAAAAAGATGGCCTGATTAGAGGGCCAGTGTCCAGGTTTCGGAGACCAGGCTGAAGCCGAAGCTTTCATTCGGTTCTTCGTTGACCAGGCGGAAGCCGGCTTCTTTGTATAGGTGGCGTGCGGCGAAGAGATTGGATTGGGTCCAGAGGGTGATCTTGCGATAGCCGGCTTTTCGAGCGAAGCGGATGCATTCGTTCACCAGACGGCGGCCTAATCCGAGGCCGCGCGCCGATGGTTCGACCAGGAGCAGGCGCAGTTTCGCGACTTTGTCCGTGTGCCGGACTAAGAAGATGCAGCCGATGATGGCGCCGTCTTTTTCGGCGATCCAGCAACGTTCGCGGCGGGCATCGTAGTTGTTGATGAACTTTGCGGCGATTTCGGCTACCAAGGCTTCGAAGCGCTCGTCCCATCCGTATTCCTGTTTGTAAATCGCGCCATGGCGATGGATGACCCAGCCTATGTCGCCCGGGCGGTGTCGCCGCAGCCGATAGCTTGTTTGCTCTTGTGGCGTTCCGCCGAGCAACCGCTCGATGGTGTGCATGGCTTCCACCAGTTGCTTCTGTTCCAGCAGTGGAAGTTTGCCGAGCATGGCAGAGGTTTCGTTGTGGGATTTCTTATTGAGTGGGGCGAACGCCTTGCGGCCCTTGCCGGTCAGCGATAAGAAGTTTTGGCGCGCATCGCTTTTGGATTGGCGGCGCGCGATAAGGCCGCCTTGCTCGAAACTCCGCAGGGTACGGCTGAGGTATCCCGGGTCGAGGTCGAGTTGTTTGGAGAGGTCGCTGGCAGTGCAGTGTCCTGAGTGGGCCAGCTCGTAGAGGATGCGGACTTCGGCGAGTGAGAAGGGGCTGTCCAGGTAGCCTTTGCGGAGCAGGCCAATCTGTTTGGTGTAGAAACGGTTAAAGCCACGGACTGAGGACGCGAGGTCGCCCATGTCTCATTGTCCGTTAAGTAGTTGACTTTGTCAACTATCTGGATTACTCGTCGCGAAGGGCGGTCATCGGGTCGATTTTGGCGGCGCGGAGGGAGGGAATCCAGGCTGCGGATAAGGCGATGACGAAGAGAACCGGGAGAACGACGGCGAAAGTCCAGGGATCGTGTTCGCCGACCTGGAATAGCATGGTGCGAATCGCGCCAGCGGCAAAGAAGGAACAAGTGAAGCCGAGGGCCGCGCCGGCCAGAGTCCAGACTGTGGCGCGCGAGAGGATCAGCTTGACGATGGCCCGTGGAGTCGCGCCCAGAGCCATGCGCACGCCGATTTCCTGGGTTCGCTGGCCCACCAGGTAGGCCATGACGCCGTACAATCCAATGGCGGCGAGCAAGAGGCCCATGGCGGCGAACAGACTCAGCAGGACGGCGTTGAAACGCGGCCGGTCGGTGAGGTGTGCGACGCGGGATTGCATGACGCCGATCTCGACGGGAAGCGTGGGATCGAGCGCGGCGAATTCGCGCTTGACCCCATCGGACATGGCCCGGGGATTCATCGATGTGCGGATTGCGACTTTGGCCTGCCTCCAGCCGGCGGCCGGATTCTGATTGGCGAAGTGCTCGTCGGGAACGCGTTTGCGGACTACGTAATACTCTGGTTCGGCCGGTTGCAGCACGCCGGCGTTGCGAACGTCCGCGGCAATGCCGACGATGGTGGACCAGGCGTCGATCTTGATGCGATGGCCCAGGGCGTCGGCATTGGGAAATAATTTGCGGGCGAGCGATTCGCTCACGATTACACTATGTTCCGCCTGCGATCGATCCGGATCGTTGAATCCGCGGCCGCTCACGATGGGAATTCCAAGGGTTGAGAAGTAGCCGGGGGTGACGTATCGCCAAGTAACCATGCCGCCCGTGCCTTCGCGGAATGGCGGTTGTCCTTCCACCTGAATGGAAGCGAATAGGCGGCCGCGCGCGCCACCGGATGGAGGCAGGGAATCGGTGAGGGTGAAGGCCGCTACGCCGGGTATTTGGCCGAGGCGCGATTCCAGATCGTTGAAGAATTGCAACTGGCGCGCGTCCTGGGAATAACGCTGCCTGCCCAGGATGAACTCGGCTGTCACTACGTGCTCAGGCTGGATTCCGAGGGGCACGCTTTGCATTTTCCACAGGCTTCGCATTAGCATGCCGGCGCTGGTTAGCAAGATCAGCGATATCGCGATTTGGGCGGTGACCAGCGATTCGCGAAGGAATGTTCGGCGGGCTCCGGCGCTGCGCGATCCGGTGAGCGACTCGGCACTGGGGCGCCCGAAGGCGGGGACGAGTCCGAACAAGAGTCCCGAGAGTAGCGAGCCTGCTAGTGCGAATAGAAGCACGCGACCGTCGAGTGTGGCTTGGTCGAGACGCGGGATGCTGCGCGGCGCGATGGCGATGAAGAGGTGCAGAAGTATCCAGGCAAGACCACATCCGGCGGTTCCGCCGAGCACGCCGAGCAGCGTGGTTTCGGTGAGCGTCTGGCGGATCAGGCGGGTGCGGCTGGCGCCGAGGGCGGTGCGGACAGCCAGTTCTTTGCGGCGTCCGGTGGCGCGGGCGAGCAGGAGATTCGCGATGTTCGCGCAGGCGATCAGAAGAACAGCGGCGACCGCAGCGAACAGTACCCAGGAGGCGGTGCGGAAATCCTGGATTTGACGGTCACGCAAGGAGCGAAGGCGCAAATGGACTTCCTTGCGGAAGGCCGCCGGGACGTATTGCAGCGCGTTTTCGAAAAGCGGCTGCATTGCCGCGCGGGCTTGTTCCAGTGTGACGCCGGGCTTGAGCCGGGCAAACACGCGGAGCGGCCGTCCGCTGCGTTCGGTGGCTTCGTTGAGTGTCTGGGGAATCAGCAGATCGGCGTTGCCGAGCGTCGGCATTTCAAAGCTGGCGGGCAGGACGCCGACGATGGTGACGGGCTGTGCGTCGAGAAGGATCTTTTTGCCGGCGATGTTCGGATCGCTGGCGAAGCGGCTTTGCCACATGCCGTGGGAAAGGAGCGCGACTCTCGGGCCATTCGGAAGGTCTTCTTCTGCGGTGAAGTTTCGGCCGACGATTGGTGCGAGTCCGAGCGTGGGCAGGAAATTCGCTTCCACGCGCGCGCAGCCGAGGCGCACGGGATTCGACTCGGTGAGATCGCAATCGGCGATGCCGGCGGTGAAGGAGGTGATGGCTTGGAACGGGGTCTGGAGTTTGCGCCAGTCGAAGTACGCGTCGGGGAGCAGGAACTCGTTGCTGTCGAGCGGGGCCATCATGCCGATGGAAACCAGGCGGTCGTCTTCGGGGTAAGGCAGGCTGCGGAAGAGTATGCGGTCGACGACACTGAACATCGCGGTGGTGGCGCCGATTCCGAGGGCGGCGGCGAGGACGGCGGTGAGGGTGAACATCGGGTTGCGAGCGAATCCGCGGGCGGCGTAACGGAGGTCCTGGATCAAGGTATCGAGCATGCGGTTGCCTGCTTCAAACATTAGACACGATCGGGCGGCGGAGAGTTCCCTCTAAACCGGGGACAGCCCGCGTGTTTCCGGATTATTTCTGACTCAACTATATAGATGCTTTACTTTGCCGCAGCGGGAGCCGGGATTTCTCAAAGGAAACACGCGGGCTGTCCCCGGTTTGAGAGGAAACACGCGGGCTGTCCCCGGTTTAAAGGGTGGTTAGTCGAACTCGAACATGCCCGCCTGGGCGGGAAGGGCCTTGGTCGCCACCGCGGCCGAGATCTTCGGGCGACGGCCACCCGCCTGAGCCGTCAACTTCCGACCCAATACGGATTCCGCCCACTCCGTAAACTCTCGCGATCCAGCGGGTCTGCCCGTGTATGTGTTGGTTCGCACCAGTAACTCCGCCTCACCGATGCTCTCCGATTTCAGGTAAATCTCCCACTGCTCGGCCGAGAATGTGGACCGCATGGGTTCCTGGTGCAACCACGCCGGTGGTGACTGAATCCCGGTATGGGCGGCAGCGCTCGACCATAGGAAGCTGGTTGCATGATCGACCAACCCCGCGCGGACGGGGTTACGTTCCACGTAGCGCAGAGCGGTCCAGAGGTGGGATCGGTCGAGAGGGCAGGAGAAGAATCGGTTCTGCCAGAAGTGGCCACTACGGGTGTGTTTGGCGTTGGTGTAGGCGGCGTAGCGGCCGTGTGCTTCGCCGAAGGTGCGCGCCAGCGATCGAGGCGCTTGAGGCGTGACTATCCAGTGGACGTGGTTGGGCATGAGGCAATATCCCAGCAAGTCCGCGCCGAAGCGCTTGGCGTTGATACGCACCAACGAGAGATACACTTGGTGGTCCGAGTCGTCGAAGAAGACTTGGCGCTGGTCCAGACCGCGCTGAGTCAGATGATGTGGGGTACCGACAAGAACCGCTCTGGCCATTCGTGGCATCGCTTAGTTGGTAGCGCGGAGGGTCGGAAGATCTCAGGGAAACATGCGGGCTGTCCCGGGTTTCCTCCCCCGGTTTCCTCCCCCCGGTTTCCTGCCTGTTTCCTCGGTTTTCGCCCGGGCTGTCGCCGGTTTAACAGGAAACATGCGGGCTGTCCCCGGTTTCAAGGGCGGCTACGGCGCGGTCGATGTCTTGCTCCGTGGTTTGCCAGTTGCAGACGCTGATGCGCATGGCTCGCTGGCCGCGCCACGTGGTGCCGCCGAAGAAGGCTTCACCCGTGGCGACCGCGGCGGCGATCACTTCGTCGGTGCGATCGCCGAAGCGGACCAAGGCTTGGTTGAGGATAGGCGCTGAGGCGAGTTCGGCGCCTGGGATTACGCCGATTCGGGTGGCCAGGGCTTGTGCATGGTGGCAGCAGCGGTCGATCAGTTCGGCGATTCCATCGCGGCCCAGTTGGCGGAGTGCGGCATAGGTGGAGAAGCCGCGGGCGCGGCGGGACCATTCCGGGGTCCAGTCCATTTGGTCGCGGGCGTCGGCGTCGTGGGTCAGGTATGGGGCGCGGTAGGACATCGCGGCACGATGAGGGTCGGGATGGGCGACGAAGGCGTAGCCACAATCATAGGGGACATTTAGCCACTTGTGGCCATCGGTGGCCCAAGAATCGGCGACGGCCACACCTTGCGTCAGGTGGCGGTAGCGTGGACTGGCGGCGGCCCAGAGGCCGAATGCGCCGTCGATGTGGACCCAGACTTGATAACGATGGGCAATGGGGATGAGCGTTTCGAAGGAATCGAACGCGCCGGTGTTGATGTCGCCGGCCTGGAGCAGAACGATGCTCGGCGCGTCCGGGTCCGCGGCGAGTGCTTGTTCCAGAGCAGCGGCCAACACACGTCCTTGGTCATCGGTGGGAAGATGGGTGACCTGCTGGAGTCCGAATCCCAGCAAGCGGATGGCACGCTGGAATGATCCATGCTGCTGGTCGCTGCAGAGAATGCGGATGGGCGGCGCGCCAAATAGGCCGCGTTGCTCGACATCCCATCCGCGTTTTTCCAGCAGCGCGTGGCGGGCGGCGGCGAGGCAAGTGACGTGCGCCATCTGGCATCCGGTTACCAATGCGAAACTGGCTTGCGGGGGAAGGCCGAGGATTTCCTTGAGCCATCCACCGGCGATCTCCTCGACCAGGGCCGCGGCGGGGCCGGCGGCGTAGAGGACGGCGTTTTGGTCCCAGGTGGAGGTAAGCCAATCGGCGGCGAGTGCAGCGGGGAGCGCGCCGCCGATGACCCACCCGAAGAATCGGCCGCCGGCGCTGTTCAGGATGCCGCCTTGGACGTCGTGAATCAATTCGGAGATCACTTGCTCCGAGGCGGTGCCTGTTGTGGCGAGGGGTTTATCGAGGCGGGCAAGTAATTCCGCTCGCGTGGCGGTGGGAGCGACGGGAATAGAATCGAGCGATTGCAGATAGTCGAGGGCATATTCCAGGGCGGCGTGGAGCGGTCCGCGGAAAACTGTATTGTCGTGGGACACGATTCCAGTGTAGGGGGGCAGGCCGGCGCGGAATATCCGAATCTTGCGGTGAATGGGAGGCTAGACGGCGTGTGCCAGGATGACTTGGTCGATGACCTGGAAGAATTCTTCGGGTTGGATGGGCTTGGAGATGTAGCCGCGCATGCCGGCGGCCAGGCACTTGTCGCGGTCGCCTTTCATGGCGTGGGCCGTGAGGGCGATGATGGGCACGCTCTTCATTCCCGTCTTTTCGCGCTCGCGCATTATCCGGGTGGCCTCCAGGCCGTCCATCTCGGGCATCTGGATATCCATCAGGATCAAATCGAAATCCTGCTCCTCGATAGCTCTTAGGGCGGCGCGTCCATCGCTCACCACCAGGACCTCGTGACCCTGGCCTTGCAGCAGCCGCACCACGAGCAACTGATTTACGCGATTGTCTTCGGCCAGCAGGATGCGGAGACGGCGAACGGCAGGATCGTTGAGTTGTTTTCGCGCGGGCTCGGGTGACGGTTCCGGCGGTTGGCTGATGTTGCAACGAACGGTGAAGGAGAAGGTGCTGCCCCGGCCTGGAGTGCTGTCGACGTCAATCGCACCGCCCATCAGTTCCACCAGACTGGAACATATGGCCAAGCCGAGTCCCGTACCGCCGTATTTCCTGGTTATGGATCCATCGGCCTGACGGAATGGTTCGAAGATCAACTGCTGCTGTTCCTTGGAGAGCCCGATCCCGGTATCGGCGACCTGCAGACGCACCGTGGCCACGCCGCCGCGATGTTCTGCCAGCGACGCCTCCACCCGCACCGAGCCGTCCTTGGTGAATTTCAAGGCGTTATTGAGCAGATTGAGCAGCACCTGGCGAAGCCGGTTTGGATCGCCAACCAGGTAGTCGGGCACATCGGGGCGAATAGTACAGGAGAGCGCCAGCCCTTTTTGCCGCGCGATGAAATCGAGAGTATTAACGGCTCCCGAGACGCATTGCCGCAAGGAGAACGGAGTGGACTCCAGCTCCATACGGCCGGCCTCGATCTCGGAGAAATCGAGAATGTCGTTGAGCAGCGTTAGCAGGGAGTCGGCCGAGGTCTTGGCGATATCCAGGTGTTCGCGCTGGTCTTCGTGAAGCTGGGTGCCCAGGACCAGGCCCATCATGCCCAGCACGCCATTCATGGGGGTGCGAATCTCATGGCTCATGTTGGCCAGGAATTCGCTCTTGGCGCGGCTAGCCTCTTCAGCGCGGATTTTGGCTTGGGCCAACTCCGCGGTGCGGGCGCGGACTTTACTGTCGAGATCGGCAAGCAGCGCCTGCAGCTCGTCGTTCAAACGCTCGCGATCGGAAAGCGCTTCGTGCAGTTGCTTGTAGGATTCGCTGAGGCGGACGGACATCTGGTCGAAGTCGTCCACCAACTGCTCCACTTCGGCAGGCGCTTGAACCGGGAGTTCGATCTTCTGCGGCGGGTCGCCGCGCATGGTGAACTGGCGCACGCGCTTGACCAGAAGTTCGAGCGGAGAAGTGATGCTCGCGCCAATCACGCGCGAGAAGACCAGCGAGAGGCCGATGGCGCCCAGCAGCCAGACCACCGTCATGCCGTAATAGCGCTCGGTCTGAAGGTGGATTGCGGTGAGCGGCTGCTCCACGATGACCCGCCAGTTGGTGAGGCCGCAAATGCCCTGACTGACCAGATAACGCTCGTTGTGTTTATTCGCATCCTGGTGGTCGAAAACAAAAGAGCCGTTGGCGACGGAGGCGAGAGAAGCCTTTACCAGCGGCGAGTCCTGCAGCGGTTCGAGCGGACGCTGCCCAGCGCCATGATTGGAGTAGATGACGCGATTCCGCTGATCGAGAATCAGAATCGCGGCACTTTTCAGATTCCGGTAGTTCTGATCGAATTGCTCGAAGTGGGACAGCTTCAGGGAGCCGACCACGATGCCCGAGAGCTCCCCGGTTGGGGCAAACAGCGGCGCAGTAATAGAAATGATGGGCTGTAGCGCGACCCGGCCGACGAACACATCGGAAATGTAGGATTCGCGGCGAGCCATAGTCTGGCGGAAGTATTCACGGTCCGTCATGGTGGCCTGCGGGATAGCCGCTGCCATGCGCTCCCGCGAGAGCACTTCCTGTCCGTCGGCCATCCGGCGGGGATGAACGCCGATAGGAACCCCTTGCTTATCGGCCACAGTCAAGGTTTGAAAACCTGGATAAATGGCGTGGCTCTGTTCCATCCAACGGTTGAGGGTGTCCGAATCGAAATGGCCCTCGTTGGTGATGGCCTTCGACAACGACAGGAGCGCGAGCTGGTGACGCGTAACGTATTCTTCCAGGCTTTGCCGGATGGCCGTGGTGGCTTCCTGCAGACGTTGACTGGCTTCGGTTTCCTGATGGCTGGCGTACATCTGGCCGTTCACGATGTTGAGCAGCAGGAGCGGTACGGTGGCGACCAGCAGGAATCCATGCGAAAGGTAGACTCGGAGGGGCTTTCGCATCGGAAGGCTGGAGGTTGGCCCGAAGATCCTCTGCAATGCCGGAATGCTGATGAGCACTTCGGCGACCATGACATTGAAGAGGCCATTGACCGGATGTTTGATGACGGTGACCCAGCCGCGAGTGGGCGGATAGTTTAGTAGAACGATGTAGAGCAGGATGGCGAGGGGTGTTCCCACGACGGCCCAGTAAGCCAGGTCGGCGAGGAGCGGGCGAAGACGCCGCCGGGTGAGGTAGCCGACCGTCATCGCTTCCAGCATCAGGATCAGGGTTGTTTCCGGGTGGTGCCAGAGAAGCGCCGAGGGTATGGAGGCGACGAGTGCGGCGAGCGCGCCAAACTGGGGACCGTAGAGCAGGGCGGCGGCGAGGGCCACTACGCCGCCGAAGAGCAACGTTGCATCGGTGAAGATGTTGATTCGTACCAGGTTAACGATCAGCCCAATGGCGCCCAGGATGAGCGTGATGGTGAGATTGCGCCGGGACAGTCCTCGCGGTGCCACAAGTAATATTCGGCCGCAAGACCTTAGTGCTTTAGGATTTTGACTCGGGTTTTCTATGAGATGCGGGTAGTGGGTGGGGGGGGGTGGCGAGCCGCCAAGCCCAAATCGAGATTCTAGCCCACCGGTTTCGCTCGACTTGATACCTCGACGATCCGGTCCAATTTCGTAGCGATTTCAGGATCGATCTGCTCTCGCGGGACGAACTGCGCCAGAACGTAGTAGTCCGTCTTCTGCAGAAGATTCGGGAGCCCGAGTTTCTCGAAATAGCTTTGAAAGACAGGCGCAAGAAAGTCATCGCTAGCCTTCACATCTGGGCCGAACGGATCTGGCCGGCCCAAAACTCGTAGAGCCGCAGCGACCTCGCCCATGGCGCTTTGCATCGCGCCGCGCTGGCGATCGCGTAGTGCCGACTCGAATAACGGGCCTGCCTCACCGTCGATGTCCCCGGCGTAAGCGAGCAGAGTTTCCGGATAGCACAAGTAGTTTTCGATTTCTCGCTGGCGCCATTTTAGTTCCCAAAGAGGTCCATCCTCACGCAATTCCCGTTGAATCGAATCGAAGACGGCCACACCGACCAAATCAGGCTTAGCTTCCTGCAGTCCGAAGAAGTGATCACGGGCTTTGGTTGGCGAATTCGCCACATAGTGGACAAACGGCTGTTCCAGGACTTGCTTGGCGGGATGATCCAACAGCTCCGCGAATGCCTGAAGAATTGCCAGGTCCGTCGAACCCTCCAAATAGAGGACCCAACCCGTCTGCTCCGCCTGATAATACTGGTCAAAGCCAATCGAGCGTAGCGATTTGAGCACTTGGCTTCCACGGTCATCGATACGATGAGGCTTCCCCACAAAGGCCACTACGATATCCCGGTCGGCCGCTTCGTTCAAGAGCACTTCGGAATGGCTCGCTGCGATTACCTGGCAACCCTGCGACTCCGCAGTTTGGGTCAAAACCTGATAGATCTGCCGCTGCCGGAGGAAACTAGATCCAATTCTATTCCGCCCTCGAAATAAGACATCGTGATCTGGCCCCTCTCCGTGATGAACTGCGGGGCACTCAGCGTTACTCCGAAGAGGTTTCTGATCTGTAACACCAGCGCCTGCCAACTGGTCTGGTCGGTCGCAGAGGATATTTCAAAACACAAGTTTCTCAAGACTTCGGCAGTGCGGCCTTCCCCGATTCGGACGTTGACGGCGCCGTCCTGAAGCCGGTCTTCCGTTGCCGACAAACCCGACATGGGCGGTAGGAAGGCAACGCGTACCGGCGCCGCTGCAAGCGGTACCGGCATCCGCACGGGATGGGCATCTTCATTCGTCCGCAAGGGCCGGCAATAGAATGATTCCTGATTCGCATAGTCGAATTCGAACCCGCACTCCCATGCCGTACCTTCGGTAACACCCGACACGACGATGTCGATCCTGATGTTTCTAGTGTCCTGCTTGCCATTCGTCCGTTGGATGGCGCGGACGTGCAGGTCTCGCCACAACAGATTCGCATCCGGCACAGGCACAGCAATTAAGTCTCGCCGGTTGATCGTGACACCGGGTCTCTTCTCAGGGGTATCCTTGGCAGACCGTTTCTCTACCCACTTGCGGAGACCGATTTCCCAGAGTGCGAGTGCCTGCAGCGCCGTTGTCTTGCCCGAATTGTTCGGGCCTACAAAAACAACCGTTTTGCCAAGTTCAATCTCGACATCTTGGAGGCGCTTGAAGTTCTTGATTCGCAGGCTGGTGAGCACTTTGACGATCTTACCGCGTGGCAGCCTGAGGATGTGGAATCTGGGCTGTGCCCTGGTTGGTAGGATTGAATTATGATTCGACCGCCGGAAGCTTCCGAGTATTTGCCTTACTATCACAAGTACATTTCCATGGTGAAGGGAGATGATTTGATTCCTGCCCTGGAGACGCAGATTGGGGAAACATTGCCGACACTACGAGGGATTAGCGAGGAGAAATCGCTGCACCGGTATGCGCCGGGGAAGTGGAGCATCAAGGAAGTGTTGGGACATCTTACCGATGGGGAGCGGGTTTTTTCCTACCGGGCGATGCGCTTTGCGCGCAACGATCAGCAGGCGCTGCTGGGATTCGAGCAGGACGATTACGTTGCGGCGGCGGGGTCAGACGCGCGGCCCTGGAGCGATTTGATTGCCGAATTTGAGCACGTGCGGCGGGCGTCGATCCTGCTGTTTCGCGGCTTTCCCCCGGAGGCGGGCACGCGCTCCGGAACGGCGAGCAACGCCTCGGTTTCGGTTCGCGCGCTGGGCTACATCATCGCCGGGCACGAACTGCATCACATGGCGATCCTGAGGGAACGATACCTCTGAGCGCTCTTACGATACGCTGATAGTAGCCGCGAATGGACGAGAAGAAGATCCTCGCCAAACTCCGTGAGATTTGCCTGGCCTTGCCCAAGTCGAGCGAGACCATCACCTTTGGGCATCCCACGTTTCAGGTCGGGACCAAGACCTTTACCGTGCTGGAGACCTACAAAGGCGAGCTCTCGATCTGCGTCAAAGTGGGCAAGAAGATGCAGCCCATTTTTTTGGAGGACGCGCGTTTCTACCGCACGCCCTACGTTGGCCAACATGGCTGGGTATCGCTGCGCGCGAACACCAAGCTCGATTGGAAGGAGATCGCCGAGCTCGTGCGCGGAAGCCACGAATTGGTGAGCGTGAAGAAGAGGCGGCGGTGAGCGCGGAACAAGCCGGACGTCGGATCGCCATGGCCAGCATGGCGGTGAGCGGGGCGCTGGCGGCGGCCAAGATCCTGGTGGGGTTACAAGCGAACTCCACAGCCGTGGTGTCGGACGGCCTGGAATCCGTGGGCGATGTAATGACTTCCGGGCTGGTGCTGTTCGGGCTGATCATTGCCGCTAAGCCGCCGGACGCGGAGCACCCATATGGTCACGGCCGGGTGGAAACCCTCGGTGGGCTGGTGGTGGGGATGCTGCTGATCGCCAGCGGATCGCTGATCGCCTTCCGGTCGATGCAGCGGGCCTGGGAAGTGCAACACGCGCCGGCGGCCTATGCCATGTGGCCGGTGGCGGTGTCGATCGCGATCAAAGGCATCATGAGCCTGACCAAGCGGCGGTTCGCGCGGAAGATCGGGAGCGCGTCGCTCAACGCCGATGCCTGGAACGACGCGGTGGACATTCTTTCGGGAACCACGGCCCTGGCGGCGGTCGCCATTTCACTGATCGATCCGCGGCGGTTTGGCGCGGCGGACCATTTTGGCGGGTCTCTGGTGGGGATCATCGTGATCTTTGTCGGCGGTCGCGTAGTTTGGGATACTACGCAGCATTTGATCGATACCATGCCAGACCCGGAGTCGATGGATCGCATACGCAATGTGGGATTGAGCGTGGCCGGTGTGAAGGGCATCGAGAAATGTTTTGCCCGCAAAACCGGTTTGCAATGGCACGTGGATTTGCATCTGGAAGTGGATCCGGCGATGAGCGTTTACGAATCGCACGAGATCGCCACCGAGGTCCGGATCAAGATTAAGGAAACACTCGATTGGGTGGCGGATGTACTGGTACACGTGGAGCCGTATCAGGGCGCTACAGTGGCAGGCAGGTCGAATGGAAAATCGTGAAATCGCGCGGATGCTGACGGAGACCGCGGACCTGATGGAGATAGCGGCGGAGGACAGTTTCCGCATCCGCAGTTACCGCAACGCGGCATCGGTGATCGAGAGCTATCCGGAGAGAATCGAAGATATCCTGCGCAATCCGGAACGGAAGGTCACCGACGTGCCGGGGATCGGCAAGGGGATCGGGTCGGCGCTGGAAGAGGTTGCGAAGCGCGGATCGTTCGAGAAGCGCGATCTGCTGCTGGAGCGATATCCATCGACGCTGGTGGAGTTGCTGCGCATCCAGGGGCTGGGTCACAAGGGGATAGCGCTGCTGTACCAGCATCACAAGGTGGCGACCATCGACGACCTGGAGCGCGTCTGCAAGGAGCAGAAGCTGCGCGAGCTGCCGCGGATGGGCGCGAAGCTGGAAGAGAAGGTGCTGAAGTCGATTGCGCAATACCGGCAGAGCGCGGGACGTTATCTGCTGAGCTTTGGCAAGAAGTCGGCCGATGAATTGATTCCGTATCTGGCGGAATCGGGCGGGATCGAGAAGATCGCGGCGGCCGGGAGTTTGCGGCGCGGCAAGGATACTATCGGCGATCTGGATCTGCTGGTGACCGGGCCGGGGGCGCTGGACGCGCTGGAGCGATTCGTCGCGCATCCCAAGGCGCACAGTGTTCTGGGCAAAGGAACGAACAAGGCCAGCATCCAATTTGGCCTCGAGGGATTGCAGGTGGATCTGCGCGCGCTGCCGCATGAGAGCTACGGCGCGGCAATGCAATACTTCACCGGAAGCAAGGAGCACAACATCGCGGTACGTCTGCGCGCGCAGAAGCTGGGCCTGACCCTGAACGAATACGGGCTGTTTCGCGTGGAAGGCGAGCAACGGGTGGCGGGCGAGACGGAAGAGGAAGTGTACGAGAAGATCGGCCTGCGCTGGATTCCGCCGGAGCTGCGCGAGAATTGCGGCGAAGTGGAAGCGGCGCTGGAAGGCAGGCTGCCGAAGCTGGTGGAGTTATCGGACATCCGCGGCGATCTGCACATGCATACCACGGAGACCGACGGCCGAGCATCTTTGGAGGAAATGGCGGAAGCGGCGCGAGCGCTGGGGTACGAGTACATCGCGATCACGGATCACTCCAAGGCGCTGGCCATGGCCAACGGTCTGGACGAGAAGCGCGCCGTGGATTTCGCTAAACGCGTGCGCAAGCTGAATCAGGATGGGTTAGGAATCCGGATTTTCTCGGGACTGGAATGCGACATACGGCGCGATGGATCGATGGACCTTGCCGAGGACGCTCTGGCGGAGCTGGACATTGTCGTCGGCAGCGTACACAGCTTCATGAATCTGGAAGCGGCGGAGATGACGGACCGGATGATGCGCGCGCTGGAATCGCCGAGCATACGGATTGTGGGGCACCCGACCGGGCGGATTCTGTTGCATCGCGATCCGTTCCCGTTCGATTTCGAGCGAGTGGCGGCGGAAGCGGCGCGGCGCAATGTGTATCTCGAGATCAACGGGAGTCCGGAGCGGCTGGATCTGGGGAGCGCGATGATCCGTACGGCGAAGGGACTGGGGGCGAAGTTTGCCATCTCCACCGATTCGCACCAGACGAAGCACCTGGGGTTCAACATGCCGTATGGCGTGATCACGGCGCGGCGGGGGTGGCTGGAGGCGGCCGACATTTTGAACACGCTGCCACTGGCGAAGTTTTCGAAAGTAATCGCGAAATCATGAAACTTATCTCTTCTGTTGAGAAGTACAAGAACAGTCTGTTTTCAGTGACTGAGGACCATGCCGTGGACCCGAGCGGATTTGAGATCAGGCGCGCCATCGTGCAGCATCCGGGTTCGGCGGTGATGATGGCTGTCGACGACAAGAAACGGATTCTGCTGGTGCGCCAGTATCGTTTGCCGGCGCGCGGCAACTTGTGGGAGTTGCCCGCAGGAAAGGTGGATCCCGGGGAGACTCCGATGCAGGCGGCGAAGCGCGAGTTGATCGAAGAGACCGGCTATCGGGCCAGGAAGTGGACGAAGCTGGTCACGTTTTATCCGAGTCCGGGATACGTCGCCGAGAAGATGACCATTTATCTCGCAACCGGTTTGAAGGCCGGTGCAGCGAAGCCGATGGAGGACGAGCGGATTGAGACGCGCTGGTTCACGGCGAAGGAAGTTCGCGACGGGATAGTGAACGGCAAGATCATCGATGCCAAGACGATGATCGGGTATTTCAACTGGAAACTGCGCGCGCGGAAGTGAAGCACGGGTTACGTACCCGCTTGGTTTTCAGCAATCTGCTAGCGGCGCTTCTCCAAAGCTTTTTCCCTCATCGTCAAGCGATGCGCGCGCCTTTCCCCGGCCTGCTCATATCTCCGCTGCTCATCGGCGGTCTCCGGAATCACCGGCGGAATCGGCACCCGCGCGCCCTGCTTGTCCAACGCGACGAACGTCAGATATGCCGACGACGTGTGCCGGATCTCGCCAGTAACCAGGTTCTCCACCTCCACTCGCACGCCTACTTCCATGGAGGTGCGAAACACCCGGTTCACGCTGCTGCGCAGGACAATCAGTTGCCCGATGTGTACCGGATGGAGGAAGTTCATGTGGTCCACCGATGCGGTTACCACAGCGCAGCGCGCATGACGTACGGCCGCCAGCGCCGCCGCCAGGTCCACCAGGTGCATCACCTTGCCGCCCAGAACGTTGCCCAGCGTGTTGGCGTCGTTGGGAAGCGCGAACTCCGAATACTCGGAAACGGATTCGCGCACGAAGCGGCCCGGCTGAGCAGAATCGGTCATCAGGCTCGCCGCCGCACGTAGCTCTCGACGAAAGCCGCCGCTTGCCGCCGCAGGATCGCATTCGCCGGCTCGCTTGAAACCACGCCCCCGGCCGGCGAACATTCGATCATCCCGTGTTCTCGCGGCCAGCAATCTTTTTCATAGGAATACTGAATGCGGATCAACTCGCCTCCATCGGTCGAGACTTGGAACCGGACCGCATCGGCATCGGCGGCATCGGGAAACCGGTCGCAACGCCCGCGGCCATAGCCGAGATTGCAAATCTGCCGCACCTTGTCTTCGCCGGGTTGGAATGCCGAATCGCCGGCGCGGCACTCGCCCGCGAACGGATCGCCGAGCGGCAGCCGGGGTGGAACAACCCACGATGTCGTCTCGACTCGGGCCAGCGGGTAGAAGTACGGGCAGGCCATTGCTCGGTATAGTAGCACGTAGATACATGGCCGCCAATCGAATAGAAATCTTGAAAAACATGCTGGCGCAAAATCCGCGCGACAGCTTCGCGCGTTACGGCTTGGCGATGGAATTCGCCAACTCGGGCGACCTGCAGCAAGCGATCATCGAATACCGCACGCTGCTCGAACACAATCCCGATTACGCCGCCGCCTACTACCACGGAGGCCAAGCCCTGGAGAAATTGGGCCGCATCGACGAAGCCCGCGACATGTATCAAAAGGGAATCGATACCACCGCCCGCACCGGCGATCAACATACCCGCAGCGAACTGCAGACCGCTCTCGACATGTTGCCCTAGGAGGTGGCCGGTGATGAACGCCGATAAACGCGGATAAAAAACAGATGAGCTATCGGCGTTCATCCGCGTTCATCCGCGGCTAGAATTGGTTTTTCAGCGGCTCCTAGACGCGCTGCCGCCGGTACCAGACAAAATAGGCGACGAAAAACGGAATCCAGATCAGGTCGTTGAACACGTTGATCCACATAGTGCGAAGCGGGAGTCCGGTGGTCAGAACCGTCCAGAGCCAGCCGATGGGGCCGAGTGTCTTGCCGAGAAATCCGATGATGGCCACGTGCAGATTCCGGCGCAGGTCCCGCGCCACCATCCAGTAGCCGTAGCCAAAGAGTCCAACCCCCAAACCCAGCCCGCTCATCACAAAGGGATAGTTGAGCGGCGGCAACCCAAACACCGTGAAGATCAGATTGGGAAGCAGGATCATGGCCGCGCCCCAACACAGGTTATAAACCGCCGCCGCCCGGAACATCCAACGAAGCCCGCGCTCCCCCATCGATCCAAATAATAGCGCAGTGGTTTTCCAGCACCTTGGCCGATGAGATTGCTGAGGATGAACATCATAATGAATGGCAGTCGACACTTGTGGCTTTGGGCAGGGTTCCTGTTTCTGTGGACAGCCTCTGTTTCCGGCTACCAGGCGGCCAATGCCGTCCCGTCCGAAAAGACTTTGTTTGAAGAAATGCCGGTGGTGGAGGGGGCCGCTCTTCATGCTCAGACTCTGGAGGAGGCGCCGGCCAGCGTTACCATCATCAGCGCGAACGACATCCGCAAGTATGGCTACCGAACTTTGGGTGAGGCGCTGGCCAGTGTGCGCGGCGTCTATGTTACTTACGACCGTATTTATCACTACGTCGGGGTAGCCGGATTCAATATTCCAGGCGACTACAACACGCGCTTTCTGGTGCTGTTAAACGGGCATCCGCTCACGGAGAATATCTACAATTCGAACGGCTTCTTCGGCCAGGATTTCGGCCTGGACATGGACCTGGTGGAGCGGATCGAGTTCATCCGCGGGCCGTCCTCGGCGCTCTATGGCAGCAATGGGATTTTGGCCACCATCAACATCGTTACCAAATCTCCCGTGGACCAGCGGCGTCTGCGCGCCACTATGGACGCCGGAAGCTTCGGCGAGAAAAAAGTATCGCTTTCCACGTCAGTTTACCTGGGCAAGGGGGCCAACCTGTTGCTCTCCGGCTCCTTTTTTCATAATGAGGGGCAGGACCTGTATTTTCCGGACTTCGACTCGCCCGATACAAATTCCGGGCGGGCAAACGGAGTCGATGGAGAACGGGGCTACCACACCTTCGCCAACCTGGTCTGGAAGGATTGGAGTGTCACCGCATATTTCAACAACCGGGAAAAGCATCCGCCGGTACCCTGGGGAGCGAGCGTCTTTCCGGATACCGGCGGCAACGTTCGCGATAGCCGTAACTTTGTAGCGGCGAATTATACTCGAGCCATTGGTGCAGCCAGTCAGTTGCGCTGGCAGCTTTCGTACGACAACTATCGCTACAACGATCGCTTCGATTACGCCCGGCTCGAAGACAACGGCGTCGACGATATTCGCACCGCGAATTGGGGCGATTGGCTGGGCTCCCAATTGACCTACCGTGTTCCGCTGACCGCCAAAATCGCGTTAACATCGGGGGTTCAACTGGATTGGGAACTGCGAAACCATCAAATGGGTTATCGCATGTCGCCGGAGTATGAGGAACTGAGCCGCGTCAGCAAGCCCGACCGTTCGTACGCTCTGTTTGAGCAATTGGAATGGAGCCTCTCTCATCATTGGACAGCGTCCCTTGGTTTGCGATTCGACGACTCGGCCAACTTTGGCCATTTCCTTTCCCCTCGCACCGCCCTGGTATACCAGCGCTCGCCAAAGACGGTGTACAAGTTCGTCTATGGCCGTCCTTACCGGAATCCAAGCACGTTCGAGCGCTATTACGACGACGGCGGCTATTCCAGCCAGGCGAATCCTACTCTGCGTCCCGAAACGGCCCATACTTTCGAGGTATCGGCCGAACGAAAACTCCGCCACAACCTGAGCGCATTGGTGGATTTTTATCACTACCGCGTGAGCAACATGATCGGCGTGATCCAGTTGCCGGGGGCCATGCAGCAATATCAGAACAGCGGGCTGGATCGCTCCACGGGCGTCGAGTTCGAACTGAGCGGCCAGCTTTGGCGGGACCTGGAAGCAACGGGTAGTTTCGCTCTGAACTCGACCAGGAACATCACACTCCAAGACGAGTTGCCCAATTCGCCGTCGCACATCGGCAAGCTGCGGATTTCCAAATCAATCCTAAAGCAAAAGCTGACGGTAGCCTCCAGCACGCAGTACCTGGGCCACCGCGACACTGCCTCCGGCGCCAATACACGGCCCGTTCTGCTGGAGGACATCACGCTGACCACGCGGCGCTTGCATCCCGATTTCGATATCCAGTTCGGCATCCGCAACGCCTTGAACTGGCGCTACCAGGACCCCATATACCTGGCCATAGACCAGATGAGACAAGATGGACGCGCTATGTTCGTCAGGCTGATCTACCGGACGCGGGAGTAATGGTCAGGTCTGAATACATGGTTCAACGAATCCTATTCCCCGCCCTGCTGTGGTGCGGTTCGGCACTGAGCGCGGTCGAACCCGGGCGGATTACGGTGGTCTACTCATCGGAGGCCCAACCGTACATGGAAGCCCTGGACGGACTACGCTACGCGTTGCCGAATTCCCACTTCGCCGCCGTGGATTTGCATTCTTCCAACTTCCGCGCGCAACTGGCCAATTCCGTCGAAGCAAGTTCGAACGGGTTGATCGTAACCATTGGGCGCGACGCGTTGGAGGCGGTTGGCGCGCGCAAAGGGGACATGCCGCTATTAGCCACCATGATCATGCAGTCCGAGCTCGCTGGAAAACAGCATGTCACGGAGGCCGTCCGCCTGGACATCCCGCTGGCGGGTATTCTCGGAGAATTGAGGGCCATGTTTCCTCACAAGAATCGTGTCGCGGTTTTGCGGAACCCCGCGTTGCCCGGGCAAGTGGATGCCGCCGCGGTATCGCGGGCCCGGCAGCAGGGTTTCGCGGTGCAGGTGATCGATGCCGCCGGCCCGGAGGAGTCGCTCCGGGTACTGCGCTACCTCAAGGGACGGGCGGACTTTGCGGTATGCCTGCCTGACAGTGCGCTCTATAACAGCGCCACGGTAAAAGCTCTCATCCTGGCATCGCTCGAAAGCCAATTGCCGATCGTTGGTTTTTCGCAGAGCTTTGTGCGCGCCGGCGCGGCCATCGGCGTCTATCCTGATTTCCGGGATATCGGGTTGCAGACCGGCGAAATCGCACAGAAACATCTCGCCGGGCAAGCCGCCACACCAGTGGATGGGCCCCGTAAACTGGTCGTTGGAGTCAATCCTCGGGTGATGCGGCTGCTCGGGTTGGAGTACCGCGAGGGCGGCGACGTGGTCACAGTCCGATAAAGCGTGCAAGGATTGCTAGCATTTCGGTAGTGGACGCTCAGAAACTGGCCGCCGCAATTCGCGAACAAGCGCAGTGGTGCCAGAGGCTCGGTTCCCCGCTGTACCATTCCCTGCTCGAACGTATGGCTACGGACGTGGAATCTTCGGGCGTCGTCTGGAAAGTGCTGCAGCCATTCTCCGGTGACCCCGGCCGATCGCTGCTGCCCCTCCGTTTTCTAGCCGGCCTGCACCGGCTGGCGTTGGAAGGCTGCCTTCCCGATCTGGCGCGATGCTATCCGTCGGCGGGAGGGTCAGCCAATCCTGAAGCGGCTTTCGCCGCGTTGCTCAACGCGCTGGAGCACAACGCCGGCCAGGTTCGTGACAACTTGCCGCCAGGAGTGCAGACCAACGAGGTCTCGCGCTGCGCGGCGTTGCTGCCCGGCTTCCTGGAGATCGGACGCTCCACCGGGTTACCGCTGCGGTTACTCGAAATCGGCTGCAGCGCCGGGTTGAATCTGCGTTGGGACCACTATCGCTATGACACGAGCCGCGGGCCGCTGGGCGATCCCAATTCGCCCGTAGTTTTCGACAGTCCGTTCGTGGGCGATCCTCCGGCCAATGTTCCGGTGGCCGTCGTGGAACGGCGAGGCTGCGACTTGAACCCGATCGATCCCACGACCGGCGAAGGCCGCTTGACGCTCTTGTCCTTTGTCTGGCCCGATCAAACGGCGCGTTTCCAGTTGCTCGCGAAGGCCATTGAAATGGCGCGCATCGTTCCCTCGACTCTGGATCGCGCCAACGCCGTCGAGTGGCTGGAAGCGCAACTCGCGCGCCCGCGCAACGGCGCGGCAACAGTGGTTTTCCATTCCATAGTGCTGCTCTATCTCAGCAACGGCGATCGCCAGCGCGTCGAGCAGCTTCTCGCTCGCGCGGGTGAACAAGCTACAAAAGACGCTCCGCTAGCCTGGCTCAGCATGGAACCGGGCGAAGATCAGACCGACGTGCGTCTGACGCTCTGGCCGAGTGGCGAACGGAAGCGCATCGCCACGGCAGGCTATCACGGCCGGCCTGTTTCACTGCTTTAGTCAAATCTCCGGGTAAAACTCGAAGAACGCATCCAGCGATTGCATCAACTGCCCGCGGATCTCATCCTCGCCGCCTTCGATCAGATGTATGGTCACGTGCTGCGTTTTGCCGTTCTTGAGTACTATTTCGGCATCTTTCACCTCTTCAATTTCATCTGCGGGAAGAAGGCGCATGCCGTAAACGAGCGCCAGTTTAGCCATGCTCCATGGTGGCACAGTGCGGCTTCGCCGCGAATTGACCGTGACTCATCTTCGCAGCACACGGTGATTTTGTGGGGCGGACCCCCTGGTCCGCGGCCGACGCCCCCGTCGGCCTGCTGGGGATTGTGGCACCGCAGTCGACGAATCGTCGCGGCGCGCAACGAAACAGAGATTTAGTAGTACAGGGGGGGTAGTGGGTCAGTTTGAATTTTCACAGGGTTGATTCTGGCCTCTCTCCTGTCATACTGAAGGCACTATGTCAGACCGCTCAAGCAAGCGCCCACGCGACCCTAACCAGCTCGCGTATCGGATCATCCAAGAGGCAACCGGCCAAGTCCCAAAGTACGATCCACGGCAGGATACCAAGCCAGTAGACCCCACCAAAAACCCCCACGCTGTAGCTCTGGGCCGCCTGGGTGGCCTCAAGGGCGGCGCGGCTAGGGCAGCAAGCCTCAGCCCACGGAAGCGGTCCCAGATCGCGGCGAAGGCGGCGAAGGCACGATGGGGGAAGTGATGCAGCCCTTCTTCATTCATCTCGGCACCATCATCCTAAACGCGAACCAAATCGCATACATAAAACAGACCAGCGCTGGAATCAAAATTGTGACAACGCTCATGAAGGAAAACGGCAAGCCCTACGACTTCTACGTGGCTGGCGAAAGCGGCAACCGAGTTCTGGAAGCTCTCGCACCGCTAATCGCCATCAAGGTTGACATCAAGCCCGAATAGCGACAGGTTCTGATTCCACGATGGGCAGAGCGGCTTTCAGGGCTGCTACTCTTTCGGCTTCGTCCGCTTCTGACTGCAAAACTAGACGAACAATCTCTTCTGTCAGCGCCAACGTCTTCATTTTATACTTGACCTTTCATGCTTGACCGTGCTAGTATTAGGTATGAACAAACTGGACACGGCCAAGAGAGCCCAGATCGTAGCGGCCTTGGTGGAAGGTTGCTCGATTCGCGCCGCGGTTCGTATGACTGGCGCATCGAAAAACACGATTGCAAAGCTGCTGGTTGAACTAGGCGCGGCCTGTTCGGACTACCTTGATAAAGCGCTGGTAAACTTACGCTGCAAGCGCGTCCAAGTCGATGAAATATGGAGCTTCTGTTACGCCAAATCCAAGAATGTCACGCGAGAGATCGCCGCGAAGAATCCGTTTGCTGGCGACGTGTGGACGTGGGTTGCGATTGATGCTGATTCTAAACTTATCCCGTGCTGGACCATCGGGCCTCGTGACGGCGTTACCGCTCGGATCTGCGTTAACGATCTTGCGGGCCGCTTGGCGAATCGCATTCAACTTACGAGCGATGGCCTTAGCGCATATCTGATAGCGGTTGAGAAGGCATTTCACGGCCACGTTGATTACGCTCAACTCGTGAAAGTCTACGGGGACACGTCGGAAGGGCAGAAGCGCTACAGCCCCGCTGAGTGCATCGGCTGCGAACAGCATGTGATTGACGGTCGGCCTGATCCAGAGCACATCAGCACCAGCTATATCGAGCGTCAGAACCTCACGATGCGTATGCAGATGCGCCGCTACACGAGACTCACAAACGCTTTCAGCAAGAAAATCGAGCACCATATCGCGTCCGTCGCGATCCACATTATGCACTACAACTTCGTTAGGATTCACCAGACCCTCCGGGTGACTCCGGCAATGGCGGCGGGGGTGACTGATCGCCTTTGGTCGGTTGATGACCTGGTAGCTTTACTTTCTTGAGAAACGCCTTCAACCCTGATCGGACCAGCGCCAGTTGCTCGCCGTTATAAACAGCACCATCCTCTAGATTGCCGATCGTGGCCATCAGAAAGTCATACTCCAAGCGCTCGTATTTGCGAAAGATTTCCTCCAACTTCCGTATCTGGTTGCGGTCCAAGCCCGAAGGGAATTCTTTGGTTGTGAGAAATATATCTGTTCCCTGTCCACATCCGTCGATAGTTTCCTTGACATTGAAAATGACGTACGCCGCAAGCAAAGTGGCTGTGATTAGATTCGGGGCTGGGCTAAGCGGATAGAAGCGACCCAGCAGGATCTTTGCGTAAGCCGCCCCTACTCCAACGGCTGCGTAATGTGTCTCTTCTACCAGCAAATTCTTTTCCGTTGACCAAAGACGCTTTTGTTCACCAATCTGGGTACCCATAACCATGAAGACCTCAGGGCGTTCGTTCAATGGGTAGCGATCAAATGGGATGACATGATCTTCATGCATCTTCGACAATACTTCTTGCAGGGCCTGCTCTGGATTTACCAGTTCCTCTACGCTCTTGAGGCGAGAGAAACGCTCGCTGAAACGCCGCCGTAGTTCTTTCACATACTGCGCGTTTCCAGAACCAGCAATTCCTAGACTGCGCACGTTTGCGAAAGTGGCTTCTCTGACCTCTCGGTTATGAATCGGGCAGATTGAGAGAGACAGTTTTCCCTCTTCTGACTTTAAGAAACTCTCTTGCGTTAACTGAGTGTCGGAGGCGAAGACTATTCCTTCACTTGCAAGCACACCAATGGCGATTGTCACTTTGGATGGCTCCTTGAGTGTTGCCCAAGGATACCGCTTATGCTTGAGCGGCTGCGGAGAGGACGTATCTGAGCGAATCGCAGACCGATGACCTTGACAGAACTGTACTGAGGCTGCTTGTGGTAACAACATGGTACGATTGCTCCGAATGGCCGATCTGACGCCAGAAGAACGCCAGAGGATTTACATGGAAGAAAAGGCGCGACTAGAGGTCCGCCGCGAGCTTGAAGGCAAGAAGACCAGCCCTGGAAAAGTCATCGGTATCGTCACGCTCTGCATTGTTGGTCTCCTAGTTTCTCTATTCATCCTCGGTAACATTAGGCAACACTTGGACGACGCTGCACAGGAAAAGCTTACGCCCGAAGCACGTCACGCTCAGACCCTGGAGAACTGCGCCAAGGCCATAGAACTATTCAAGTTCAAGACCTACAGTGAACTGTCTGAGTACGACCGCCGCATGTTAGCCGCCTGCACCGAGCAACTGAAGCACCCAGACCAAAACATCTTCACGACCGAGCCGTAAAGTTTTTTCCGAAAAACCCAAACTGACCCACTACCCAGGGGGGATCGAGGTAAAATAGAGGAACATCCTGGGCCGTTTGTACGTAGCTAACCCCAAGCGGTAGTGTCAACCATGAAATCGGCAGCCGAGTCGAGTGAGCGGGACGCCAACAATCTCAACTCGCCCGCGGCCGAAATCTCGCCCGAACAGATCCGCGCCTCCCTCGACAAGATTCTGGCCAGCCCTGGCTTCGTCAATGCCGACCGTCTGAGCAAGTTCCTCCGTTACACCGTCGAAGAAACGTTACAAGGTCAGACCGACAAATTGAAAGAATCGCTGCTCGGCATCGACGTTTTTGGCCGCAAGCCCACTTACGACCCACGCGTCGACGCCGTAGTTCGCACCGAAGCGGTAAAGCTTCGCGCCCGCATGCGCGATTATTACGAGTCCGAGGGCCGCGAGGACGAAATCATCATTGATTTGCCAAAAGGCGGCTACGTCCCCGTCTTTCGGCATCGCGACAAACTCCCGAATGGCGCTCCCGCGACGTTGGCGCCGGCGGACATAATAGAGAAACCAAACCGGCCGGACTGGCGGCCAGCTTTCGCCGGCGCGCTGATCATCGCCGTCCTGGCGATTTCCATTTACTGGGCCACGAAGGATCACAAAAGCCCCGCGGGCGCGCGTGCGCCCGATCTCTCCTCCATCGCCGTGCTGCCCTTCGCCGACCTGAGTCCCGACCGCGATCAGGAATACTTCTGCGACGGCATGACCGAAGAGATTATCGACGCGCTGTCCAAAATCGGCAGCGTGCGCGTGGTGGCCCGCACCTCCTCTTTCGCCTTCAAAGGCAAGCAGCAGGATATCCGCGAGATCGGAAAGCGATTGAATGTGGGCACGGTGCTGGAGGGCAGCGTCCGTAAAGATGGCACGCGGTTGCGCGTCACGGCGCAGTTGAACAGCGTCGCCGACGGCTATCACCTTTGGTCTGAAACTTATGAGCGCGAGCTGAAGGACGTCTTCTCGGTTCAGGATGAAATCTCGCGTGCCATCGTCAACACGCTGCAGGTGAAGCTTTCCTCGCGCGGCAAGCAGCAACTCAGTGCGTCGCCCGAGAATGTAGCGACCTACGAATTGTATCTGCAGGGCAAGTACCACTGGAGCCGCTGGAGAAACGAAGGCGCGGAACAGGCCATTCATTATTTTGAGGAAGCCATCCAGAAGGACCCGAAATACGCGGCGGCTTACGCGGGGCTGGCCGAATCGTATTGCTGGCTCGGATTCTTCGGCGCATTGCCGCCCAATGAAGTGATGCCGAAGGCTCGCCAGGCCGCCGAGCGTGCGATTGCGCTCGAGGACTCGCTGGCCGCCGCCCATTCGGCGCTCGCTTACGTCAAAACGCTCTACGAATTCGACTGGCCGGGCGCCGAGCGTGAATTCAAGCGCGCCATCCAGTTGAACGGCGGCGATGCCGACGCGCACTTCGGATACGGAATCACTTATCTGGCGCCGCTGGGCCATTTTGAGGAATCGCTGCGCGAAATGCAAACCGCGCGCGATCTGGATCCGCTGTCGCCCATCGAAAATACCTACCTCGGTTTGGCTTACCTGTTTTCCGGTAAACCTGCCGAGGGGATTGCGCAATACAAGCGGGCCCTCGAACTGGACCCCAATTTCGTCGAAGCCCGGTTGAATTTGGCGAACTCCTACATGGATGACATGAAGAGCGCCTTTGCCGAACTGGATCGCGCCCAGGGATTCGCGCCGCAAAGCCGCATCGACTTGATCCGGGCATTCGGATACGCGGTGGAAGGCAAGAAAACCGACGCGCTCCAACTGGTTCACAAGTGGGACAAGCCGGTGGGCGGGCTCTTCGTGAGGTCCACGTCGATTGCCGCCGTGTACGCCTGGCTCGGCGATCGCGAACAGATGTACACCTGGCTCGACAAGGCTTACGCCGATCGCGACGGGATGCTCGCCTTTACCAACGAGCAGGGCTGCTACCG
>DASQGY010000130.1:0-17414 GCA_035632375.1 Bryobacteraceae bacterium
ATCAACAACGACCACGGCTCCAATATCTTCGACGGCAAACCGGAACATCGCGCCGTGCTGGACCCCCGCGTGGCTTTCCTGATGGACCAGCTTTTGGAAGAAGTGGTCCGCAGTGGCACCGGAGCGGGCATGTACGGCCGCGGCATCAATTTCCCGGTGGCCGGGAAGACCGGCACCTCCGATCATGACGGCTGGTTCGCCGGGTTTTCGTCGAAGTTGATCTGCATCGTCTGGGTGGGGTTCGACGACAATCGCGAGCTCAATCTGGAAGGTGCGCATTCGGCCCTGCCGGTCTGGGCTGAATTTATGAAGCGCGCCTACACGCATCGTGAGTACCGTAATGTAACGGAATTTACTCCCCCACCTGGAATTGTCAGCGTGCCAATCGATCCCTCCTCGGGCCAGCTTGCCACTGGATCGTGCCCCAAGGTCCGCAACGAGTACTTTATCCAGGGCACGCAACCGGTGGAGATGTGCCAGTTACACGGCGGCGGTGGTACGCAAGTAGCCAGTTGGGACACTCCACCCCCGGAACGGCGCGCGGAAAGGCTCCCGGCTTCAAGCAATCAACCGCCGCAGCAGGCTGCCGCGCGCAATGTCCCGGCCTCCACGCCCGAGCCGGGGACGGCTCCGCAATCTCCTCCGAAAAAAAAGAGTTTTCTGGACAAGATTAGGGGTATATTTAAGTAGATGCGCGGGGTGTAGTCTCTGGGGCGGCACGGATTGTTGTAGTCCGGCGTCTAATGCTTTGTCCTACGCTGTCGATGTTTATCTGGGAGGCCACCTTATGGTTTCCAAGCTTCGCTTAGTTGCCATCACCTTGGCGACGGCACTAGTTGCCGCCGCATCTCCGCAATCCGCTTCGCCAAAAACTGATTTTCGCGATGGTTCGCGCACCGGCCAAGCGCCTGCGGTGCAGCCGCCGAAAAAGAACCTGGTCACGCCGGAAACGCGTGGCGATATCTTCATGGCCAAGAAGATGTATCGCGAGGCCGCGGAGGCCTACAAAGAGGGCGGGCAGAGCTCCGCGATTCTGCTGAACAAAACCGGAATCGCCTATCACCAGATGCTGGAGTTAGGAACAGCCGAGAAGTATTATCGATTGGCCATCAAGGCCAATCCACACTACGCGGAGGCCATCAACAACCTGGGCACTATTTACTACGCCCACAAAAGTTATCGCCGCGCGGTGAACGAGTACAAGAAGGCGTTGCGCATCAATCCGCAATCCGCTTCCATGTGGAGCAATCTGGGCACCGGCTATTTTGCGCGCAAGGATTACGTGCAGGCCTCCGATTGCTATCAGAAAGCGCTGGAGCTCGATCCGGAAGTGTTTGAGAGCCGCAGCACGCAGGGTGTTTTGTTGCAGGAACGCAGCGTGGAAGAGCGCGCCAAGTTTCACTACTATCTCGCCAAGACATACGCCAGGGCCGGGATGAACGACCGCGCGCTATTGTATATCCGCAAATCGATCGAAGAAGGCTTCAAAGAGCGGAAGAAGTTCGAGCAGGATCCGGAGTTTGCTCCACTCAAGGATCTTCCCGAGTTCAAGCAGCTCCTGGCCATGGAGCCGCGTGTATTGTAGGAGATTCCGGGCTCTATTCCTCCTCACAGTTTTCGTGGCTGCTGCGGCTTGTGGCCGCAAGCAATCGCCCAGTGTCCAGCAGTTGGCTATTGTTCCTTTTGACAACCTGAGTTCCGATCCCGGCCTGAATTGGGCCGGCCGGGCCATGGCCACGGCCATCGTCTACGATCTGGACCCAGCGCCGGAAGTTCGCGCCCAAGCCGTCGATTCCGTCGGGCAGGCGTACGCGCTGCCCGCCTTGCGGGTGCTTGAAGGGTACTTTACGTTATACCAGGGGCGCTTGGAACTGTGGGCCGCGATCGAGGACCTGAGCAGCATCAAGACTGCGGCGAGTTATAGGTTCAGTGGACCTGCGGCGGAAGGCCCGCTGCCCTTGTTGAATCAGCTCGCCCGGCGATTGAGTGCCGCGTCCCGACCTTTTGGAACCAGCAATCCGGAAGCGTTCCGCGCCTATGGCGACGCTGTTAGCGCAACCGATCGAGCCGCCGCGCTGCACAGCTTCCAGTCCGCCACGGAAGCCGATCCGCATTTCATCGCTGCCTACGCCGGTTGGGCCGAGTCTTTGCTGGCCACAGGCGATCGCGCCGCTGGACTCGCCGTGCTGGCCACCGCCAAACGCCAGGCCCACGATCCCATCGACAGTGCCGAACTCGATTACGACATCTCCGGCGCAACCGGCGACCGTAGCGCACGCGCCGCGGCCTTGGCGAACCTCACGCGCCTGACCCCGGCGAGTAGCAAAGTATTCAAAGAACTGGCCAGCCTGCAGGTTTCTCAGCGGAAGTTTACGGATGCCGTTCGCTCCTATGAAGCCGCTGCAAAAATCATTCCGGACGACCCGGCCATCTGGAATGACTTGGGCTACGCGTATGCGTTCGCGCAAGATCTCCAGGCCGCCCGGCGAGCCATTGAGCGCTACCAGCAAGTGTCGCCGGACGATGCCAACGCCCTCGATTCCCTGGGCGAGGTGAATTTCTATTTAGGCGATTTTGCCGCCGCCGAGAAAGCCTTCCTGGATGCGGATCGGAAGGGTTCTCCTGGAGCCGGTGGCGCGGAGATTGCCAAGGCGGCTCAGGCGCGCTTGATGACCGGCGATCTCGCGGGCGCCGATGCGCTCTTCGCGAAATACATCGGCCTGGCGCAGCCCTCCGAGCGCGCAGTGGCTGGCTATCAGCAGGCCCAATGGGAATTTCTGAGCGGCCGGCGCAAGGCGGCCATGGCCAGGATCGAACAAGTGCTTGCCTCGTTGCAGGGCGATCGGCAAATCCTAGCCATGTGCCAACTCTCGCTCTGGAAACTGCAGACTGGCTCGGCCAAGGAGGCAGCAGACTTAGCAGACCGCACGGCTGCGAGTGCGCAGAGTCCCCAGTCCACGACACTCAGCGCCGCATTTCGAATCATAGCCGCGATGCAGCCCTCAAATTCGGGATCGGCCACTGCGAACGCCTACGCCCTTTTGTTCGCGCGCAGATATCAGGAAGCGCTGCCATTGCTCGAAGCCGCCTATCGCGACACCAACCCATCCGCCGATGGCCAAATTCGCACCCTGTTGGCCTGGGACTACGTCGAGCTCGAACGCTTGGACGATGCGAGAAAGCTGCTGACCCTTTACCCGATTCCGCTAGCCTCCGGCGACCCGTTGTTCGCCTCCGTGGTCTTCCCGCGCGTCCTCTATCTGCGTAGCGTAGTGCTCGAAAAAGAAAGCCACCAGAGCGACGCAAAGCAGATCCACGACCTATATCTGAAATACGCAGGTGATCTACCCGACGTCTTCGCGAAAGAGAAATAAGAAAAAAGAAGGCGGCGAAGCCGCAATCCAGCCCTAACACCTAGCACCTAAAACCTAGCACCTGTCTCCGAAACCTGAAACCTGAAACCTGAAACCTGAAACCTGAAACCTGAAACCTATTTTTGCTCCCACGGCTTGTGCGAATCCCCCGCATCCCGATGCTCCACCCGATCGTACATGTGCAAATCCGACGTAGTGCCCAAACCCTCGTTGTAGAGGCTCGGCAAATCCAGGCCCTCTTTCAAGTCTTCCCCAAAGTTGTGCAGCGCCCTGAGCTGCTTGGCTTGCGCCGGTACACGTTTTCCCGTCGGCGTCTTCCAGAACATCTGATAGCCACCGTTCACCAGTAGGCCAAGCTCATCGCCGGTGATCAATCCCGCGCCGTTGACGTGAACGTGCGCGCCTCCGCGATCCTCCACCACGGCGCCGATCCCGTCGCGGCTCACCTGCGCGCGCTTCGAATCGAGCGCCTTCACGGCGAGCCCTAGTTTCTTCAAGCCCTCCATGCGTTCGGCGAAGGTATAAATGTGCGGCGTCTCTCTGCGGAAGAACATGTCTCTAATATAATGCCAGAGTGCCACTTCTCTTGTCGCTGGACGAAGGAACAACGAGCGCCCGAGCCGCTCTCTACGATGAACAGGGCCGCCGCACGGCCATGGAGTCCGCTCCCATTGAGTGCCGCTATCCGCAGCCCGGATGGGTGGAGCAGGATGCCAATGAAATCTGGCGTTCGCAACTCGACGCCACGCGCCGGACCCTCGCCCACGCGGCCGGAGGTGTAAAATCCATCGCCGCCTTGGGCATCACCAACCAGCGCGAGACCACCATCGTCTGGGACCGAAAAACCGGCGCGCCTGTCGCACCGGCCATCGTTTGGCAATGCCGCCGGACTGCTCACTTCTGCGAGCAACTCGCTTCCTCCGCCATAGCGGCTACCATTACGCGCAAGACCGGCCTGGTGATCGACGCCTATTTCTCCGGAAGCAAGATCCAGTGGATTCTCACCCACGTTCCCGATGCGGAGCGCAAGGCGCGCGATGGCGAACTGCTCTTCGGCACCGTCGACACCTGGCTGATCTGGAAGCTTACCAACGGCGCGGTTCACGCCACCGATTTCTCCAACGCCTCGCGTACCATGCTGATGGATCTCGGAAGCGGCCAGTGGGACGCCGAGTTGCTCGATACCCTTGGAGTGCCCGCCGCGATGCTGCCCAAAATCGTTCCCTCGAGCTCCGTCGTCGGCGTGGCGGCGAGCGAGCACTTCGGCGCCGAGATCCCCATCGCGGGCATTGCCGGCGATCAGCAGGCCGCCCTGTTCGGACAAGCTTGTTTCAGGCCCGGACTTTCAAAGAACACCTATGGCACCGGCTGCTTCGCGCTGATGCATACCGGATCGCGCCAGCCGGTATCGAAAAATAAGCTGCTGTCCACCCGCGCGGCATCGCTCCCGGGTGAGGCGCAGTTCGCTATCGAAGGCAGCATTTTTATCGCGGGCGCAGCGATCCAATGGCTGCGCGATAAGCTGGGCGTCATCAGCACCGCCGCCGAGAGCGGAGAACTGGCGCAAACCGTCAACGATACCGGGGGCGTCTACTTTGTGCCCGCGCTGGTCGGACTGGGCGCGCCGCACTGGGATTCGAACGCCCGCGGGATGCTCAGGGGCATCACCGCGGCCACGGGTAAGGCGCAAATTGTCCGCGCAGCCCTGGAGGGAATCGCCTATCAAACCCGCGAACTGGTGGAAGCCATGGAAGCCGACAGCGGCGAGCAACTGAAGGAGCTTCGCGTCGACGGCGGCGCGGCCGCGAGCGACTTCCTGATGCAATTCCAAGCCGACATCCTGGGCAAGCGGATCGTGCGTCCGGCCGATGCCGAAACCACCGCGCTCGGCGCTGCCTACTTGGCCGGCCTCGCCACCGGATTCTTCAAAAGTCTCGCGGAGCTGGAACAGTTCTGGCGAGCCGATAAGACCTACGAACCGCAAATGCCCGCCGGCCGCCGCGAAGAACTCTACGCCGGATGGAAGAAGGCCGTCGCCCAATGCCGCTATACGGGTTAACTGTTGAAAGACAGCGATTTTGGCCCCTTAATCGAGGATTCGGTCTTCCTAGCCAAAGCTAATCCTATCCTAGTGCTAACCTTGATCCGAGTGTATGCTTTGGTCTAGGGTTCTATTTGGAGGAGGCTTCTCGATGAAAAACACCATTCTGACGCTCTGTGTTGCCCTGCTGCTGTGCGCTTCGGGGCTGATGGCCGATACGGCTCAATCCTATCCATTTCTGGTGCTCTTGCAGCCCGGCAACGAAACGCCACCGATCACCGATACTTCCAGCGCCAATGTCGTGGTTTGGGTTCACGTGGTGCGCGACAGCACCGGAGCAATCACTTCCGGCTCCGTCGATTTCAATCTGAACTGCAAATTCTCCGGCACCTCGCAGAAAGTGGTGGGCCTGCACATCCACAACGCTCCGGCGGGCACTCCCGGCAACATCGTGATCCCCACCGACGTGAGCGGCAGCAACAGTATCGCTATCGACTCCACCAACAAAGTGGCAGTCGCGAAGCAGGTGCAATTCCCGAAGAATCCCTCGGTGACCATTGCCACCATTTCGGATCTGCTGGTGAATCCGCAGAACTTCTATGTCAACGTCCACACCGACGACCATCCGGGCGGGCTGATGCGCGGCCAGTTGATGCCGGCCGAACAGAAGGTACTTATCGGTCTAATGAAACCCACTAATGAGGTTCCCCCGGTAGCCTCCAACGGTACCGCTATCGGAACCGTCATCGCGCTTCGCGCCCGCGATACCAGCGGCGCGGTTGTCCTGGGCGATGTCTTCTTCAATGTGGATTACACTGGCTTTGATGCGACGAGCTTCACCGGACTACATATTCACAATGGTAATTCGACGGTGGCCGGACCGGTGATCATCAATACGGGGATCAACGGGAGCACTAACTCCGTTCCGGTCAGTTCCACGGGGAACGGCACTCTGTCCTACGAAGTCCCGCTCACGCCCAGCGATGCTGCATACACACGGGAGATCGACACGCTGAACGGGGTTTTCGATCATCCTCAGGACTTCTACATCAATGTCCACACCAACCTCTTCGGCGGTGGAGCCGCGCGCGATCAACTGCGCAATACCGACAGCAATACATTTCAAGTGACCCTGGATCCCGCCAACGAAACGCCGCCGATCGTGGGCTCTACGGCGGGTGCAACGACGGCGGTCACCGCCTACACCATTCGCAATAGCGATGCCAGCGTAGCAGCGGGCGTGGTCACCTTTGACGTGAACTATCGCGGATTTACAGGCATTACCGCATTCACCGGGCTACATCTCCATACTGGCGCAGCAGGAGTCCAAGGCCCGGTGACTATCCCCGCTGGAGTCAGCGGCGGAGCTCTCGCCGTGCCCGTCGACCCTAGCGGCAACGGGAACATCTATCGCAACGTCAATGCCACTAACGCTGCGGCCATCGGCGCGCTGAACGTGATGGTGCAGAATTCCAATGGCCTGTACGAGAATCTCCACACCAACATAAACGCTGGAGGTGCTGCGCGATCGCAGCTCACGCCTCCCATCGGCAACCCTGTCATCAACGGTGTCGCGGCCACTTCCTCCACCATTCTCCGGGCCGCGCCGGGAAGCATCGCCACGGTCTACGGGTCCAACTTTACCGGCTTTACATCCGGGTTGGATGGATTCAACGGATTGACGGCGCTGCCCACTACGCTGAACGGCGTAACCGTCACCATTGGCGGGACTAAAGCGGCGTTTTACTATACAAATCCCTTCCAACTCAATATCCAGGTTCCCTTCGAAGCATCCGCGGGTGCCCAAGCCCTGATCGTGACCAATGCCAACGGCAGTACGACGTCTTCAATAAACGTGGACGCCGTCGCGCCCAGCATCTTCATCGTCGATCAGCCCAACAACGTTGGAGCGATCATCCGCAACAGCGATTTTTCCTTGATCACTTCCACCAATCCGGCCCATGCGGGCGACGTCCTGCTGATCTACTCCACGGGATTGGGCCAGACCACGCCAGCCGTGCAGACCGGTGTTCTGGTTGTCCCGCCAACTGGCGCGTTCAACCTGACGGGTGTGGTGTCGGCGACAATTGGTGGCCAGAACGCCTCGATCATCGCCTCCATCGCCTCGCCCAGCTTCGCGGGCCTCTACCAGACGGCCATCATCGTTCCCCCCGGCGTCACCGGCAAAGTCCCAGTAGTCTTGAAGGCCGGCGCAGCGGCGTCCAATTCAGTCAACCTGTCAGTCCAATAACTCTTTGTAGCGCACGCACTCATGCGTGCCGCGTTCACACTCGTGTGAACGCCAGCTTGAGCGCGTGCGCTACTTCAAATGATTTCCTAAGTACTCCGCCGCCGCGTGATACGCCTGCAGCCATCGCCTCTCCGTCAGAAACCCATGAATCTCATCCGGAAAGATCAGCTCTTCAAACGAGACGCCCTGTTTCCGCAGCGCTTCCACCAGCGACACCGTCTCATGGAACGGCACATTGCGGTCGTCGTCGCCATGGATCAGCAACACCGGCGAGCGCCAGGTGCTCACCGAAGCCATCGGTGACGATTCAAATGCCAACCGCGTCCCTGCCGGATCCTTCACCGGATCGAAATTGCGAATCGCGCTCCAATCGTGGACGCCGTGAAAATCCACGCCCACTGCAAATAGATCGGACGCGCGCGCCAGCCCGAGCGCCGTCAGATACCCGCCGTACGAACCGCCCCACAGGCCGATACGCTTGGGATCGACATCCGCCCGTGTGCGCAAATACAGCCCCGCGCCCAGGACATCGTTGAACTCGCTCGCGCCCGCTAAGCCGTAATTCAACGCCTCCCGGAAATTCAATCCGTACCCGATCCCGCTGCGATAATTCACCGACAACACAATGTAGCCCTGATTCGCCAGGTACTGATTCATGGCGTATGCGTTGTGATAGTAGTCCATGTAATGCCAGCCGAGCAGCATCTGCCGGCGCGATCCACCGTGGAAGAAGACCATGGCCGGCCGCTTTTCGCCAGCGGCCAGATCGGGCGGCAGGAAGAGCTGGCAATGGATACGCATGCCGTCCGCCGCGGAAATAATCACTTGCTGTGGGACAACCAAAGCCGAAGCAGGGAAGTCGGCCGGTATCGAATCCGGAGCCAAGTCGCGCACCGCTCCGTTGCCAATCTTCACCGCAGCCCGCGCCGGATTCCTAGGATCGGACCGCAGCATGACCACCGCCTTCGCGTCGCTCGTTTCCACTGGCGACCATTCCAGGCCCTCCCCGGAAGTGAGCGGCGTCAAATTCTCTCCCAGCACCGAGACGCGCCACAGATGCCGCCGGTCGATGTCGTTCTGATTCGACGAGAACAACACCGTCTTTCCGTCGCGGGCAAGCGAGACATGCTCGATCTCGAATTCGCCATCCACGTTCAGCGGCGTCGGCGCATCGCCGTGGGTCGAGACAGAATACAAATGCATGAACCCGGTGCGTTCCCACGGAAACATGATCCGATCGCCCGCGCCCCAGAACAACTGATTCTCGGCAACCATGGCGTGGAATGCGCTGCCCGGCCCCGTCGAGGCGTGCCAAAGCTCGCGGCCCTTGCCCGACCCGGCGTCCGCCAGCCGTATGGACCACGGGTTGGCGGCGCTGCGCACCGGGCCCGCATTCCGTCCGGAAACGGCGATGCGCGTGAACGCCACCTGCTTGCTATCGGGCGACCAAACCGGATTGGAATCGCGGTCTGTGCTCGGATCGAGATACTGCAGCGACTTCGCGGCGAAATTGTACACGCCGATGAACGCGTGATCGGTGCGTGTGCTGACAAACGCCAGCAGCGCGCCATCGGGCGACCAGCGCAGCTCGCCGGCTTGCCCCTTGGCGTGGATCAACTGCGCCGGCTTCGCCCCGTCCTCCAGGCCAGCCGACCAGATCTCGCCCTTCTTCAGAAACGCGATCCGGTCGCCCTTCGGAGACATCGCCGGCGCGTTTCCTTCCGAGATCTTCCGCGGCGCACCGCCCGCCACCGCAATCACCCAGACGTCCTGCTCCACGCCTTGCGGCAGGCTGGCCGGATTCGGATTATCCCGATGCGTTTCGAAATCGCCGCCGCGCACGAAAACGATCGAGTGTCCATCGGGTGTCCAAGTGATCTGCGCAATTTCCTGCCCGTCGTCATCGCGATAGCCGGTAAGCTGCCGGCCCTTGTAGTTCGGCGCTTCCGCCACCCAGATGTTGCGCGCGCCGTGTTGATCCAGCACCCAGGCCACAGCGCCGCCTTTGGGCGCAGCGGTCAAATCCGTCGGAAACGGCCCGCTCAGCACCTGTTCGAGAGTGAATCGTTTCGCCGGCGCGGCAAGCGCCACCCAAGCGGCCAGGAAAAGGGTCAACAGAATCCGGTAGGTCATACGCACAATTGTACCCAGCCGCGCCGCGGACGGTAATGATATCGATAATTCATTTCCGCATTGAAATGTTTCGGCGATTGGGCTAAAATCGCCTTAGACGATGGACACCTTCTCGCCCGATCGCCGAAGCGAGATTATGCGCCGGGTTCGGTCCAAGGACACAAAACCGGAGATGATTGTTCGCCGGTTGACCCATCGACTTGGATTCCGTTTTCGGTTACACTCAAAACACCTCCCCGGAAATCCCGACCTTGTGTTTGCAAGGCGTCGCAAGGTGATATTCGTGAACGGTTGTTTCTGGCATCGGCACAACTGCTCGGGAGGCGATCTCCCCGCGTCGAACCAACTTTATTGGAAAGCCAAACAGGCGCGAAACTCCCGCAGAGACAAACGAAATGAGGCTGCCTTGAAGACACTGGGCTGGAGGGTCTTGATCGTTTGGGAGTGCGAGATAAAAGATCGAGAGAAACTTGGCCGTCGCTTGACTAGATTCCTAGGCGCAAAAAATGGGTGATCGGCTTACTTGGTACGAGTTCTTTGCGGGCGGAGGAATGGCTCGGCTCGGTCTTGGAGACAGGTGGGACTGTGTGTTCGCAAACGAATGGTGTTCCAAGAAAGCTGAGGCATACATCAACTATTTCGGTACGGGCGCCCCGAAGACGTGCCGGGAACTACGAATTGAAGATGTGGCGAACTTGAACACTTCACAGCTTCCTGGAGCGGTCGATCTCGCGTGGGCGTCTTTTCCCTGTCAAGATCTCTCGCTTGCAGGGAATGGGGCTGGGTTGAAGGGTAAACGAAGCGGCGCCTTCATGCCATTCTGGAAGCTCATGGAAACGCTCTCCCAGGAGAAGCGAGCGCCACGCCTGATCGTACTTGAGAACGTAGTTGGTGCCCTGACCTCACATGAAGGGAAAGACTTTTCTCTCCTAATCCAGAAACTGACCGACTGCGGCTATCGCGTGGGTGGGATGGTCATTGATGCTGTCCGGTTTGTGCCGCAATCCCGGCCGCGGCTTTTTATCGTGGGCTTTCACTCTGGTAGCGCGCTCCCTGCCGATGTCTCCGACAGCTCGGCTGACGAGCGTTGGCACACCAGATTGGTAACGGATGCAGTTCGCAAACTCCCCGATCATTTGAGACAGGCTTGGATGTGGTGGTCATTGCCTGTTCCGAACCTGCCGCTCCCCTCGTTGCGCACCCTGATTGAAGAGGAACCATCAGGCGTTGAGTGGTACAGTCGCAGCCAGACCGAACGAATCGTTAGTTTGATGTCACCGATCCATCTTCAGAAATTGGACAAGGCGAAGCGGCTAGGTAAGAGGGTCATTGGGACAATCTACAAGAGAACCAGGCCGAACGCGGAAGGGATTCGTGAGCAGCGTGCTGAAGTTCGATTCGATCAAATATCTGGTTGCCTTCGAACGCCCGTTGGCGGATCAAGCCGTCAAGTGATTATTGTTGTTGAAGGAGACCGAGTCCGATCCAGGCTGCTCTCACCCCGAGAAGCGGCCCGGCTCATGGGCGTTCCCGATTCATACCCCCTCCCGCACAAGTACAACGATGCATATCATTTGTTCGGCGACGGGGTAGTAGTTCCCGTGGTTTCTTGGTTGGAGCGACACCTTCTTTATCCTCTGGCTGCTTCTGCGAAGGTCGTTAAAGCGGCATGATGCGAAACAATGGCTAGGTCTCCAAGAAAGCCCAACGACGAATTGAGCGTCGAAGAATTCCGTGACCTGCAGGTTGCTACTTTGCCAACTGAAAACGGCACATATGCACTTTGCGACCTCGATGAGGTGCCCATCTATGTGGGCGTTACGGAGGAGGGGTTGAGGAAGAGAGTACAGCGTCATTTGACCAGTGCGAGAAGCGACGTGATTGCGAATCGGCTCTTAGACGTATGGGAAGTCGCTTATGTGTGGGCGTGGCCCGAGCCCAAGAAGGAGCGGATGCTCCAACTTGAGGCGCACTTCTATAACAAATTTCACCGGCAAAGTTCGCTGGTCAATGTCGCCGTTCTAAGAGACCCGGGTGACATCGGCAACATTCCCCAACCCGTACGGGTAGCGGTCTTGCCCGAGGACCAGATCCTTTTGCGCAAACGCCCGGAAATTCGGCTGCCGCGTCAGGCGAAGACATTCTTGGACTTGGTGGCGCATATCCTTGAAGTGAAGAACAACCGGGAAACGCTGTTCGGGCTCCAAACCCACTTTGCTCGTCTTGAAAAGTACACGAAACAGTTCCTGAAACCAGACCTAAGCGCTGAACCTCCTTCTACAAAAGAGGTGGTCGGCGTCAAGGGGACCGCTCCAGCCGATTAGTAGCGTTGTGTCTGGTTGTCGAGTTCCTACTCGATATAATACTCAAGGCATGTCCAGCTACTCCCAAGGCCCCAGCACCCCGCTTCTCGAACAGACCATCTCCCACGCCTTCGCTCAAACGGCCGCCCGCTACCCCGATCGCGAAGCTCTCATCTCGCGCCAGCAAAACGTGCGCCTGACCTTCGCTCAACTCGATGCCGAAGTGGAGCGCACCGCGCGCGGGCTCACCGGTCTGGGGCTCGGCGCGCGCGACCGCATCGGCGTGTGGTCCACCAACTGCGTCGAATGGATTCTAGTGCACCTGGCTTGCGCCCGCATCGGCGCGGTGCTGGTGAATGTGAACCCCTCCTACCGCGCCTATGAACTGGCCTTCGTGCTGCGAAAATCCGGAATGAAGGCGCTGTTTCTCTGGGAGCGCGATAGCCGTTCGGACTATCGCGCCATTCTGCAGGAAGCGAGGACCGGCCAAAATCTGTCTCTGGCGCACGTCGTATACTTCGGAACCGATTCCTGGAGCCAGATGCTGGCCAGCGGCAGCGCAGTCGCGCCAACCGTTATCTCGCCGGACGACGTCACCAACATCCAATACACGTCCGGCACCACGGGATCGCCCAAAGGTGTGCTCCTGACCCATCGGAATCTGCTCAACAACGCCGTGATCATCGCCAGCGGAATGAAGATAACCGAGCGTGACCGGGTCTGCATTCCCGTCCCGCTCTATCACTGCTTCGGCAGCGTGGCGGGCACTCTGGTCGCCGTCGCTCTGGGCGCGACCGCTATCCTCCCCTCCGCCTCTTTCGACCCGCTGGCAACCATGCAGGCCGTCCATGACGAGCGCGCCACCACCATCTACGGCGTCCCCACCATGTTCATCGCGGAGCTGGACCATCCGCAGTTCCCCACTTTCGATTTCACGTCGCTTCGGACTGGCATCATGGCCGGTGCGCCATGCCCCATCGAGATCATGAAGCGCGTGGTGAGCGAGATGCACTGCCCGGAGATGACCATCATGTACGGGCAAACCGAGAGCTCGCCGGTGATCACCATGTCCAGCGTTGACGACACCTTGGAGCGCCGCGTGTCCACGGTCGGCCGCGCCTGCCCGAACACCGAAGTCAAAATCGCTTCGCCCACCGGCGAAGCCGTTCCCGTCGGCGAGCAGGGTGAGCTGTGTACTCGCGGCTACCTGGTGATGAAAGGCTACGATCAGGAGCCCGAAGCGACCAAACGCGCCATCGACGAAGACGGCTGGCTGCACACCGGCGACCTGGCCACCATGCGTCCCGACGGCTGCTTCCGCGTCACCGGCCGCGCCAAGGACATGATCATCCGCGGCGGCGAGAACATCTATCCGCGCGAGCTGGAGGAGTTTCTGTACACGCACCCCAAAGTGGCCGATGTCCAGATTCTCGGTCTTCCCGATGCGAAGCTCGGTGAAACTGTGGCGGCTTGGATCCGTCTCAAGGAGCCCGCCACCGAGGACGAGATCCGCACGTTCTGCAAAGGTAAGATCGCGCACTTCAAGATCCCGCAATACATCCGCTTCGTCGACGCTTTCCCGATGACCGTAACGGGCAAGATTCAAAAATTCAGAATGCGCGAAATCGAAATCGAGGAGCGGGGGCTTCAGTCGGCGGCGGAAATCAAAACGGCCTGAAGCGGAAGACGAGGAAGACGAGGAAGACAAGGAAGACCTTGCACCATCAGCCTTGTCTTCCTCGTATTCCTGGCATGGCTGCGTCACAAGCCCAAAGCGTTATCATAAGGTAGTGAGAAGCGGTACCATTCTCATCCTGCTCTGCTCCCCGGCCTTTTCCCAGTTCGCGGAATTTGCGACCACCGACGATGGCCGCCAACTCTACTTCACGTCAACGCTTCAATTCGCCGGATCGCCCACCGGTTTTGCTGAATCGCGGATCTACCGAATTGACGACAGCGGACTCGCGCTGTTTGTGGAACGCGGTTCGCTGGCGGTGAGCGGCACTTTCGCCAGCGGCTTCGGCGCGCGAACGCCGCGCGTCTCGGGTGACGGCAATACTATCGGCTACGTGCTGAGTGGTATTTGCCCCTCGTCTGACGTCTGCACCGGCGGAACGTCACAAACCATCCTGCGGAAGTCCGGCGGGCAAACAGTCCTTGGGATCGGTGCACTGACCTTGAGCCGCAACGCGCGCTGGGCTTTGCTGACCTTACCCAACGGAGTGCCGCCCATCAACTCCACCCCGCAATCCACGCTGATCAATCTCGACACCGGCGAGCGATCCCAACTGCCAGGATTCGCCGCCGCCCCGTTCCCCGTCGCTTCCGATGGAACCGTAATCCTGCAATCGCCAACGGGAGGCTTCGGTCTTTGGCAGCAGGGCAACTTCACGCCCGTCAGCTTGCGCGGCCCGCTCAGCATCTTCGCCATCAGCGATGACGCACAACTTCTTGTCTACGGCCAGCTCTTCGGCCTCCCCGCGAATCCTACGAATCGGGTGCTGGTCAGGAATCTTGCAACCGGTAACGACACAGTGATCTTTTCGCAGCCAGCCACGGCTGGGCTCGTCGCCCCCGCAGGTTTGAGCAGCGACGGGCAAAAACTGCTATTCTTCGCCGGCGACACATCCGGCGCTGGGACTGCGTACATCGCCAACACCGCCACCGGAGAGAGCACTCCGCTTCCGCTTCCCTCGGGCGAGGCGGTGGTCAACGGCACGCTTAGCGGAAACGGGAACATGGTGTTCCTGTTGACGACAACTGGGCGCGTGGCCTCGATCGATCTGGCCAACGGCTCCGCGGTTCGCACTCTAATTCCACCGACGCCCTACGTGCCCGATTTCTCCGTTCTGACGCCGGGCTCGTTCACTCGAATCAAGGGCATCCTGACGAGCTCCATCGACGCCCTAGCCGGCCACATGTTTCTCGATGATGTCGCGGTTCCGATCCTCTCCGCCAGCGACAAAGAAGTTGACATCCAGGTTCCGTGGGAAACCAAATCGCCGGGCCAATCCGCATTCCGTCTCGACGTCGCCACGGACTCGCCTTTCCGCCAGAACCAATTTGTCGATATCATCCCGATGGTCCCGCGCTTCCTGCCGCTCGGCGCGAACCAATCGAGTGTGCTGGGATTCGTCGCCCTGCGCGGCGATTTTAGCGGGCTGCTCACTTCGCAGCCTCACCCCGGCGACATCATCATCGCTTACCTCATCGGGCTTGGGCCGGTGGACGGCACAATCGCAACCGGCCAGCCCGCGCCACTCGATCACACTCTGCCGATCCAGGGCCAGTTCCACTGCCGCTTCAATCCGTATGGCGCAAACGCCGACACACTATTCGCCGGCCTTGCTCCTGGACTGATCGGTTTTTACCAGGTCAACTTCCGCCTTCCTTCCGAACCCGACCCTGGTCCCATCACCGGCGGCTTGTGTACCTTCAACGGCTCCGGAGTGGACGGCGGTTTCAGTTGGACCCTCACTGCCGGCTCGACGTTGCCCTAACGATGCTAGTGGAAGTCATGGGAGGGGACGGCTTCTTCTGCGACGTGCAGTGGTTCGAAGCGCGTCGCTCTCACCGTCAACACCCCGTCGATGTTCTGCATTTCGCCTTCGATTACCAAATAGGGATTGTTGAGGATGGTGGTGCGCTCGCGATCGAAGACGTCGGGCATTACTACTGCGTTGGAGACGCCGGTTTCGTCTTCCATGCTGATGAATAGCAGTCCTTTCGCCGTGCCCGGCCGCTGGCGGCAGATGACGCAGCCGGCGATGCGGACTGGCCAGCCGTTGCGGATGGATCGCAGTTTATTGGCGGGCGTGACGCCAATGGCGTTCAGTTTCGCGCGGTGGAATCGCATCGGATGGCTTCCTATGGTCAGATGGGTGCCGCGGAAATCGGCGTTCAGGCGATCGGTCGGCGTCATTTGCGCGAGCGGCTGGTCGACGGCGTCCGGCTGGTCCTCGATGAATAGCGGGCCGGCGGGCCGTATTGCCAGCTCGGAATCCCAGAGTGCGGCGCGGCGGTGGATGGGTTCCTCCGGAATGAAATTAAGCGCGCCGATTTCGCTGAGCTTTCTCAGTTCGTCTTTGCGAAGCTCGGGCGTGCGATTCACCAGATCCTGGATGCTGCGGAACGGTGCCTGATCGCGGGCCGCTAGGATTGCTTTGGCCGCTTGCTCACGCAGGCCTTTGACGTAGTTAAAGCCCAGGCGGACGTGCTTCTCGCCGTTGTGATCTTCGATGGTGCAGAACCAATCGGACTTGGTGACGTCGATGGGTTTGAAGTGGAGGCCGTGACGCTGGGCATCCTTTACTAATGTCGCGGGCGCGTAGAATCCCATCGGTTGGTTATTCAAGATCGCGGCGGTGAAGGCCGCCAGATAGTGGCATTTCAGATACGCGCTGGCGTAGGCGATCAGTGCGAAGCTCGCGGCGTGCGATTCGGGAAAACCATACAAAGCGAATGCGGTGATGGATTGTACGATGGCCTCTTGCGTCTTGCCGGTGATGCCGTTTTGCGTCATGCCGGAGCGGAGTCGGGTTTCGATCTCGTGCATGCGGGCTTCCGAGCGCTTGAATCCCATGGCGCGGCGCAGTTCTTCGGCTTCTCCGCCGGTGAAGTTGGCGACGATCATGGCCATGCGCAAGAGCTGCTCTTGAAATAGCGGCACGCCGAGAGTGCGCGCCAGCACCGGTTCGAGCGAGGGATGCAGGCACTCAGCTTTTTCGCGGCCCTGACGGCGGCGGATAAACGGGTTCAGCATTTTTCCGACGATGGGGCCGGGACGGATGATGGCAACTTGCACCACGATGTCGTAGAAGCGCGTTGGCTTCAGGCGCGGCAGGCAGGACATCTGCGCGCGGCTCTCCACTTGAAACAGGCCGATAGTGTCGGCTTTCTGCAGCGTTTCATAAACCAGCGGATCGTTCGAAGGCAGGTGGGCGAGATCCACTTCTTCGTTGTAGGATTCGCGAATTCGCTGGATGGATTCTTCGAGCACAGCCATCATGCCAAGGCCGAGCAGGTCCACTTTGATGATGCCCATGTCGGCGCAATCGTCTTTGTCCCACTGGATCACCACTCGGCCGGGCATGGTTGCGGGTTCGAGCGGGACCACGGAATCCAACTGGCCTTCGCAGATCACCATGCCGCCGGAGTGTTGGCCCAGATGGCGGGGCAGATCGCGGATGACGCAGTAGAGATCGAGGAATTTTGAAATGAGCGGATTGTCGGGCGCGAAACCGGCTTCGCGAAACTGGCGCTCGGCGGTGTCGCGCGGATCCTGCCAGCCCCAGGAGGGAACCAGCGCGGCG
>DASQGY010000131.1:0-10736 GCA_035632375.1 Bryobacteraceae bacterium
CCATCGCTCTCGGCATCGGCGTCAACACCGGCATCTTCACCATCTTGAACGGCGTCGGCTTGCGATCCCTCCCCGTGCCGGGCGCTTCCCAACTCGTAAGTGTCTATCAAAACCTGCACGGCAAGATTGCTCGTAACGTTCACGGCGAGCAAACCTTGGTGTCTTTCACCGAATACCAAACCTATCGCGACGACAATCACGTTTTTTCCGGGCTCCTCGCCTATTTCCCGTTTCTCTCCGTGACCCTCGGTGGCGACCAGCCTCGCCAGCTGTACGGCCAGCTCACCTCCTGCAATTATTTCGATGTGTTGAACGAGCACCCGTCGCTCGGACGCCCCTTCGTCGCCTCCGACTGTGCCACTCCCAAGTCCGGCGCAGTCGTCGTGCTCAGCCACGACCTCTGGCGCAACTCCTTCGGCTCCGACCCCGCCATCGCCGGCAAGCAAATCATCCTGAACCGCCAGATCTTCACCGTAATCGGCGTAGCGCCCGAAGGATTCCAAGGCACGGAGCCGGTACCGGCCGCGTTCTGGGTTCCGCTCACCATGCAGCCGTTGCTCGAGCCGCAACTGAACGCCCTGGAAGAAAACTGGAGCTGGCTCGCATTATTAGGTCGCACAAAAGCGGGCGTCTCACTCCCACAAGTCCGCGCCGACCTCAGCGTCATCGCCGCGCGCATCGATCGGCTCACGCCCGGGCGCAGCTCCACGTTGACGATTAATACCGCAACCTTCCTCTCCATTCCCGAAGCCCACAAAATAGTGATGGCAGTCGGCGCAGTTCTCCTGGCCGCCGTCGGCATGGTGCTGCTCATCGCCTGCGCCAACGTCGCCAACCTGCTGCTCGCCCGTGCGGCCGGACGCCACAAGGAAATCGCCATCCGCCTTTCGGTCGGTGCCAGCCGTGGACGCCTGATCCGTCAACTGCTCACCGAAAGTATGCTGCTCTCTATCCTCGGCGGCGCGCTCGGCTCCCTCCTCGCCCTGTGGTCCTTCCAGGCGATCGCGCAATTCATCTTGAGTCACCTTCCACCCGGAACGCCGCCCATCGTATTCAACGTTGGCCCCGACCTGCGCGTCCTCGCCTACTGTGCGCTGCTGACCCTCATCACCGGAATCGCCTTCGGTCTGATGCCCGCGCTCCAAGCTTCGCGCCCCGACCTCAACACCGCTTTGAAAGAGGAAGGCTCCGGCCTCGGCGCGCGATCCACTTCCCGCGGCTTCCTGCGCCAGTCCCTGGTAAGTGTCCAGGTGGCGGTCTGCATGATTCTCCTCATCGCCGCCGGTCTCTTCTTGCGCGCTCTCCATTTCGCCCAAACCATCGATCCCGGATTCGAAATGAAAAATATCGCCTCGGTCAGCTACGACCTTCGCGGTCAAGGCTACACCGCGCAGCGCGCCGCCGTTTTCAATCAGCAGCTAGTGGACCGCGTGGCCAGCCTGCCCGGCGTCGATGCCGTGGCCCAAGCGCTAACCACTCCGCTCAGCGATTCTCATCACGGAACCGGATTCACGCTGGCCGGCGAGACGGCAAACCGCCAAGTGGAGTTCAACAGCATCTCGCCGCAGTACTTCACCATGCTCGGCATCCCAATCGTCCGCGGCCGCGACTTTACGGCAGCCGAAGCCCGAGCCGGCGCACATGTCGCCATCGTCACTGAATCCACCGCCCGCCGATTCTGGCCCGGCCAGGACCCAATCGGCAAGACTCTGCGCCAGGACCAAACCGCCGAGTTTGAAGTGATCGGCGTAGCCAAGGACGCGCAAGTGTCGCACATGGCCGAAACCAAATCCACCTATCTCTACCTGCCCACAGCCCTCGACGACCAATTGCGATTGCAGCTCCTGTTTCATTCCGCCGCCGGATTCGCCGCCACCGCAAGCGGAATCCGCGCCGCCATCCACGCGCTCGATCCAGGCCTGGTGGTCGATGTCGCCCCGCTCGAAGACAACCTCGAATTCTGGCGCACACCGGCGCGCATCGTCGCCATCCTGGCGGGCTCGCTCGGTGCTCTGGGCCTTCTCCTCGCCTCCATCGGGCTCTACGGCGTGGTCTCCTATTCCGTCAGCCGCCGCGTCCGCGAAATCGGCCTGCGCATGACCTTGGGCGCGGAAACGCACGACGTCATGAGCATGGTTCTCCGCCAAGCTATGCGCCCAGTGATCGTCGGCGCAGTCATCGGCATCGCCGGATGCGCCGCAGTCTCGCGCGTGCTCTCGCGCATGCTCCTCGGCATCAGCCCCCACGACCCAGTCGCTTTTCTAGGAGTCCCCGTGTTCCTTCTTGCGGTCGCGCTACTGGCCAGCTACATTCCGGCCCGCCGCGCCACCAAAGTCGACCCCATGGTAGCCCTCCGCTACGAATAGAAAAATCGGAAAAAAGTAAAGAAGGCGGCGCAGCCGCAATCCAGCCCTAACACCTAGCACCTAGCACCTAAGACCTGTAACCTGCCCCATGCTAGCCTGAACCAATGCGCTCACTCGCCGCCCACCCGCTAAAAACCCGCCTCCTCCTGGCCGCCGTCTTCCTCTCCGCCCTGCTCTTCTCCCAGCGTGCCCCCGACACTGCCGAGCGTTATCGCGAAATGTCCGCGAAAGCCGAACACGATGGCCTCGCCGAGCCTTTCAAAGGCATCACCACCAACGGCACGCCCGCCCCCGGCCTCTTCCCCATCCGCTCCACCGGCGTCTCCACCGACCCGGTCCGCAAAGCCGCCGACGCCTTCCTCGCCGCCCTCACCGTCGAGCAGCGCGCCAAAACCATGTTCCCCGTCGACGATCCGGAATGGCGCAAATGGATGAACCAACATTTCTACGTCCGCCAAGGCGTCAGCTTCAAGGAAATGACCGGCGCGCAGCGCGACAAAGCGTTCGATCTCCTCCGCGCCTCGCTCAGCGCCAAAGGCCTGAAACTCACGCGCGACATCATGCACCTCAACGAAACTCTCGCCGAGCTCAGCAACGATTTCGAATTCCTCGGCGAATGGATGTACAACATCACCGTCATGGGCAAGCCGTCCGCCACCGATCCGTGGGGCTGGCAGCTCGACGGCCATCACGCCATCATCAATTACTTTGTCCTTGGCGACCAGGTGGTCATGACTCCCTACTTCGCCGGCTCCGAACCAGTAATCGCAACATCGGGCAAATACAAAGGCACCGTGATCCTGCAGGACGAGCAGAACAACGGCCTCGCCATGATCCACGCGCTCACCGAAGCCCAGCGGAAGAAAGCGATTCTCAGTTTCTCCAAAACCGGCAACAATAATCTGACTGAAGCCTTCAAGGACAACGTCGTCCTGGATTACGCCGGCGTCCGCGCCTCGGAGCTATCGGCCAAGCAGCGCCGCCAGCTCACCGCTCTCATCGATCTATACGTCGGCAATATGGACGACGGCCACGCCCGCGTGAAGATGGAGGAAGTTGAAAAGCATCTCGACAACACCTGGTTCGCCTGGATCGGCGGCGTCGACGACAACAGCGTCTTCTACTACCGCATCCACAGCCCGGTCATCCTGATCGAGTTCGATCACCAGCGCCCGGCGAATCTCGCGAAATTCGCCACCGACCCGCGCCAGCCCACCCGCCAGCACATCCATGTCGTAGTCCGCACACCCAACGGCAACGACTACGGCAAGGACCTTCTGCGCGAGCACTACCAGCTTCACCCGCATTCCTGAATTTTTTCCCGCGCAAGAAGTTGTAACTCTGCGTCACGTTCAATAACACCACCCACTTACTAAGTGGCCCTCAGCTTGCACCTGCAAAAGCGCGCGCGACACCTCGCGCCAGGAGGCAGCATGTCCTTCGCACTCTACGTTGTTGGATTCATCATTCTGATCGTCGGTCTGGTAATGGGCGCGAACCTGATGCATGTGCCCGAGCGTTGGATCGGAGTCGGCGTCGTGGTCCTCATCGGCCTGGGTATCCTGACCGGCGTCACCGCCACGCGCCAAAAAGATTCTTCAAACTAACCGCGTGATCGCTCACCGCGGCCGCCGATAGACAGTTTCAAAATCCGGCTTCGGCCCCACGCCAATCGAAGTGCCGCTCGACGCGCCCGGCGCACCCGCCCTGCTCCCCATCGGCTGCGGCCCCACCGATGATGGATTGCTCGTGTCCGTCGTTGTCCGTGTTTCCTTGATCATTCGATTTCCCGATCGAGGCCGCGCGTCCACCCGCTCGATATCGTCCCGGTCGATCGCTACTTGCTCGTTCTTCACCACTACCAGTAGCCGGTCATCGGTCGCTTCATCCATCACCGCCAGGAGCGGGCCCCCCTTCTTATAAATCCGCAGCTCGGTTCCGCTCCTCAACTCCTTCACCTTGTCCCAGGGTTTTTCGGCTGCCGCCTCGGAACACTTTTGATCGCTCCGCTCCCACTTGGTGACGTCAATCGCGATGCCTTCCATGCAAGCCGTCGGCCCGCGATGCGGCTTCCCCTCAATGGTGATCACCGTCTCCAATTCCGGCCGCGGCGTGGCGAAGATGTTGTACGTGGTCTTCCCGTCCATCGTCCTCAGCAACAGGCATCCGGCTTCAACGCCCTGGCGAACGCAGCCGATCGCCTTCACCTCCTGAACCTCTTTCTTGGCCTCCTGCGCCAGGCCAATCGAAACCGCCACCAGCAAGCCAATCCACTTCATAAACTACCCCACCACTAGTGTCGCACCGCCACCCTTCTGTTTTCCCCGCATCCTGCCGATAGAAAAGTGGCGAAACCACTATGCTGCGGATTCCCTCACTGAACCAGGAAGCTCCGGCCAAACCCGCGACCATCGAAGAAACCTTCGCCCAAGCCGCGGAAAAACGGCGCCGGCTGATCTACCTGGCCATCCCGGGATCTATCGGCCTGGGCCTGCTGCTCGCCATCTTATATGTTGGAGTCCGCGTCGTATCGGCCCGGCGCCACGCTCCGCCGCAAGCGCCCGTGAAGCAAGCCGCTGTCGTAGTGCCCACAGTGAACGCTCCACCAGCCGTTCTTCCGCCGCCGGTCGAAAAGCCCGCCGCGAAGGTGGAAAAGAAGCCCAAGCCCAGCAGCAGCGCCCCGTTGGTCCTGATCACGCCCCGCACCGGCGAGACTTATTTACAACTGGCCGCTCTCAGCCCACAATCGACCCTGAAGTATCTCGACGAACTTCGTCAAGACAACCTGGAACCGAGCGTAGCGCCGGGCCCCAGCCCCGGCCTACTGCGCGTAGTGGTGGGCCCATTCCCCGATTCAGCCTCGCTAGCCCGCGCGAAAGAACACCTCAACGCATCCAAGCTGGAGTGGATCATCCGCTCCTACTAGACTGCTGGGGCAAGATGTAGCGCACGCACTCGTGCGTGCCGCGTTCACACTCGTGTGAACGCTCAACCAGCGGCTCAAAAACGTTCACCCACCAACCCGAACCGGCGTCACGTTCGTCTCCGCTCTCTGAAAAACAAACTGCAGATCCCACGCCCGGCTCCCGTCCCCAGCCGGGAACTTCCACTTCCTGGCCGCCTGCACGGCCGCATCCGCAAAATAACGGCTCGGCCCAGCCGACTGGACTTTCGCCTCCACCACTCTCCCCGATGCATCCAATTTCACTCTTACCGTGACCCTCACTCTGCCTTGAATACTACCTCGCGCCTTCGAGGAAATTTCCGGCATCACCTTCTGAATCCTTTCACTCGACGATGCGCTCCCCGCACCGGCCGGCGCGCTCTCTTGCGGTTTCACCGCCACCGGGGCCGGAACAACCGGCGGCGCAGCGGGCTTGGTAACCGGCGGAGCAGCGGGTTCAGTAGCCGGTGGCGTGGCTGGAGCCTTCTCCTCAACCGGCGCCGGCGGTGGCTCCGGCCGCACGGCTACAGCCTTCTGCTCCGGCTTCGGTTGCGTCACCGGCGGTTCCGGCGGAACTCCGTCCGAACTCTCCACCCGGTTAAAAATCTTTGGCCCGAACAACACCAGCGCCAGGATCACCGTCAACACGGCCGACAATGCGAAAATCAACCGCTTCGGCGTACCCTGCCGCTCCTCCCGCTTTGCCTGCGCTGCCACCGCCGCACCCTGCCGCAGCCGCTTCTCGATGTCCGCTACTCTCCACCGGCTCCTTGGATTGCGCTTCAGACAATTCTTCGCCATCTCCAGAAACGGCTCCGGGATAGTTCGTGGCAACACCGGCTCCTCAGGTCCCGTTCCTTCCCAAGCCGGCCGCTTCTGCGTCAGCGCTTCCGCCAGTGTCATCCCCAGCGACCACACATCGCCCGGCGGCGAAAACCCTTCCAAATCGATCTCCGGAGGCGCATAGGCATCCGGCTTGCCCGGATCTTGATCCCCGGTGCGGCATAGCCGGTCGCTCGATATCCGCAGCCGCCCATCCACTGCCAGAATATTCGAAGGCTTCAGATGCCCATGTACAAATCCTTCGCTGTGCAAGTAAGCCAGGGCGCTGAGCGTCGGCTCCAGCATCTCGCGCGCCTCCGCCGCAGTGAGCGCCCGATGCGGAATCACCTCGCTCAGGCTTTCCTCGGCATGCTCCATCACCACGTAGAGCATCGCCTCGCCGCGCAACTCCACGCGTCCCGACGCAAACAGGCGCATCAGATGCGGATGGTCGAGCTTCTCCGCCAGCTTCCAGTGCTGTAACCGCCTCTTGCTTCCCTGCGGCTCCTCGCGGATCAGCTTGATCGCCGCCTTGCGCGGCTCCGGCTCGCCAAATGCAGTGAGAAACACACCCTGGCTGTCGTCGCCGCCCAAATACTCCTGCAGCAGCAACTTCCCGTCAACCACTTCGCCCTCAAATTGTTTCCAAACCTCGGCCATGTTAATTCAGAAACCATTGTAGTCCCATGCCAAGTATTGAGTCAGATCGAGGACGTAGTGGGGCGGACCGGCCCCGCTCTTCAGCATGTTACGTATTCCCACAATCCTCCCCCCGCCGGATTTGTGGGGCAGGTTGCCAACCTGCAGCGGGTTGTCAACCCGCTCGGTCCATACCGATACCTTACCCATCCCCTCAACGATACCCCTTCGATTTCAAATACCCAACCAATTCCGCCGGATGATCGGTCTGTATCCCCGTCGCCCCACGATCCACCGCATCCTGCCAAGATGACTGATTGTCCGCCGCTCCCAGCCGGTCGACATAAATATCCACCTTAGCCTCTCGCGCCACCGCGATAGTCGCGTCATTAAAATCCCCGGCTCCGAACGCCGCGACCTGAAGCCGCAGCCCTTCCAGCAGCGACTTGAGCCCCGCGGGACTCCCAGCCTCCGGCATCACCTTCATCTTCGGACGCAGCTCCGACACGTCCTTCAGGTACTTCGCCCCGCCATAAATAACGACGTGATCCTGCATCTCATGCCGCTCAATAGCCGCCACCACATCGCCCGCCGAGATCCGCTTGCTATCGACATAGACCCCAATCTTCCCCCGCGCAAACTCGAGCGCTTCGTCGAAACTAGGAACACGCGAGCCACGAACATCCAACTTGCGTATCTCCTCAAACGTCATGTTGCCGACCAGCCCCTTGCCGTTGGTCATGCGCTCCACCGACTCGTCGTGCATCAGCACCAGCTTGCCGTCCGCGGTAGTGCGAACATCCAGCTCAAAGAAATCCGCCCCAGCGTCGACGGCCCCTTGAAACGCCGCGATAGTGTTCTCAGGATGCCGAAGATGCTCACCCCGGTGAGCGATAACAACGATGTGTTTCGATTGCGCAAGAGCACAGCCAACGGCAAGCAGCAGCAACGCGAGTATTCGACGCATGCAAGCGAGTCTACCGCGTTAGTAGGGCGGAGCGATCTCCGCGAGTATCCTGCTCCTGATGGAGTATCGAACGGTATGCAAGTGAGTGGGATTGCAATTCCAACCCATCCGAGTCAAGATCTGAAAGGAATCCTCGTACCCTGACTACGAGTCCAGTCGATTCAACCATGACGTTGATAATCGTCGAATCCATTATCCAACTGCTTAAGATTTGGCCTGGCATGTCGTGCCGCGAGAAACTCATGTTTCTTCAATCCCTATGGCTTCAGAGCGGCGTTGTTATGGAGAGCACTGAAGCAGCCTTGTACCCTGCACTATTGCTAGTCAAGTATTCCGGCCGTGCACTGCTGCAAGCTCGGTCCTAGCGATACGTCAGCAGCTCCTCATCCTCCAAATGCGGATGATTGTTGAAGCTGCTCAGTGAAAACCGCTCCGGCGAGAACAGGAATTCCGTGTAGCTGGCATTGCGCGAGGTCCAGCTCGTCTCCAACGTTTTTTGCGGTGAAAGGTCCAACGCGGCGCGCACCGTGGCCGCGATCACCCCGCCGGAGGTGAAGGCCACGATCCGCGAATTCTTACCCGCGCCCTCCCGGATGCGCCCAATCCCCCGGTCGATGCGCGCGCAGAAATCCTTCCACGGTTCGATGTCCGGCGAATCCAGCTCCTCGTTCACCCACATCCGCGTGATGCGCGCGAAGAGTTTGTCGAAAAGCCGGAACGCCACGTCCTGTTCGCCGGCCTGGCGGAACTCGGCTTCCATAACCCGGATGTCCTCGTGCGTCTCCATCAAACCCGGAAGAAACGTGCGCACCACTTCGATGCCCGCGTACTCGTTCAGCTCGGGCAGCGTCACTGCATCGGACCAGCCGGCGCCCGCCTGCCTATAAACGTCCGCCACCATTTCTCCGGTGCGCAGATGCCGGCACGCCGGACCCTGATACACCTGATCGAAAACGGCGCCGGTTCTGAGCCAGTATTCACCCAGAATGCGCGACTGACGCTCGCCCAGTTCGGAAAGCTTATCGTAATTCTCTTTGAGGAACGAAGCCTGTCCATGCCGGACCAGGGTAAGCAAAGCCATGGGGAAGCAAATAGAATAGCGTACATGCGCACCTGGAAACTTGCTGTTCTCTTTGTCCTGTTTATCTCGGCCGGACGCTCCGATTCGGCCAAGCTCGCGGGCTTCGACGATTTCGTCGCCACCGCGCTGAAGGATTGGAGCGTGCCCGGCGTGGCCGTTGCCGTGGTCCAGGATGGCCAGGTGATTCTCTCCAAGGGCTATGGCTGGCGCGACGCGGCGAAGCAGCTCCCCGTCACCTCGAAAACGCTGTTCGCCATCGGCTCGGCGACCAAATCGTTTACCGTGACATCGCTGGGCGTGCTGGTGGACCGCGGCAAGCTCGACTGGGACCAGCCGGTGCGCGGATACCTGCCGAACTTCCGCATGTTCGACGAATTCACCACTGAGCGCATGACTCCGCGCGACCTGGTGACGCATCGCTCCGGCCTGCCCCGCCACGATTTGGTATGGTACAACTCGCCGCTATCGCGCAAAGAGATCTTCGAGCATCTTCGCTATTTGGAACCCAGCAAGGACTTCCGCACCACATTCCAGTACCAGAACCTGATGTTCATGACCGCGGGTTATCTCGCCGGCCAGGTAGCGGACAAACCGTGGGAAGATTTCGCGCGCCAGGAAATTTTCGAGCCGCTCGGGATGACCAGTTCCAACTTCTCAGTCAACCAGTCCCAAAAGTCCGACGACTTCGCGCTCCCCTACCGCAAGGTCAAAGAAGAGGTGAAGCTGATTCCATTCCGCAATATCGATCAGATCGGTCCGGCGGGCTCCATCAACTCCAATATCGAGGACATGACCAAGTACCTGTTGATGCACATGAACCTCGGCAAGGCGGGCGCGCGCCAGATCCTGTCGGAAAGCAACGCGGTGCAGATGCAGACGCCGCAGATGGTGATTCCCGGTGCGATCCGGTGGACGGAGGTCGGGCACTCCAGCTATGGAATGGGATTTTTCATCACCACCTATCGCGGCCACAAACTGGTGCATCATGGCGGCAACATCGACGGATTCAGCGCGCTGGTGGCCTTCCTGCCGCAGGAAAAGATCGGCTTGGTGGTGCTGACCAACATGAACGGCAGCCCGCTGCCCACGGTGCTTTCCTACAACATTTACGATCGCCTGCTGGGCCTGGACCAAACGCCCTGGACAGCGCGGCTCAAAGATGACGAGAAGAAGCAGAAGGAATCGGCCGACGAGGCCAAGAAGAAGGGCTTCACCGCCCGCAAGCCGAACACGCATCCCTCACACGATCTCGCCGACTATGCCGGAGAATTCGAGAATCCGGGATATGGACTGGCCAAGATTGCCCTGGCTCAAGGCGAGCTGAAAATCTCATTCAACGGCCTGAATGCCCCGCTGAAGCACTTTCACTACGATGTCTTCGAAACATCCGACGACGCGATCGATTTCCCCAACACTAAAATCAATTTCCACACCAACCTGCAAGGTGACATCGATTCATTCGCTGCGCCGTTCGAATCTTCGGTCCACGAGATCGTGTTCACGCGCGCACCCGATCGCTCCGTCTTGCAAAAGAGCATCCTGGAGCCGCTGGCCGGCCAGTATCAATTGGGTCCGGCCACGGCGACGGTCGCCTTGCGTGGCGATACCGCCATTATTCTAACCTTGCCGGGGCAGCCCGTTTATGAACTGACCCCCACCGGCGGGTTGAAGTTCCTTATCAAGGGAATGACCGGCTATAGCGTCGAATTCAAAGCGGACGAACTGGTGTTCTATCAACCGAACGGAACGTTCGTGGCGAAGCGGAAGTAGCGGGCACAACCGCTCCCTAACCCGGCACAGCCGGAACCAAACAGGGAGATGAACGGAGTACGATGCTATCCGAGGTGGAAGGATGGGATTCGTACTGTTGACGGAACGTCATGGCCAGCAGATCGCTGGGGTGTTGTCCTGCTATGA
>DASQGY010000132.1:0-4852 GCA_035632375.1 Bryobacteraceae bacterium
ACGCCGTGTACACGCTGCCCGGAGTTTCCAGTTCCATCGCACCTCGCGCGCAAGGCAACGGCGCATTTAACTTCGGCAGCTCCGGCTATTCCATGGGCGGCAGCAATGGCCGCAGCAATCTGATCACCGTGGACGGCGGCGAAAACGAGTTCGGCGACGGTGAACCGCGCTTCCTCCTTTCTCCGGAAGCCGTGCAGGAGTTCCAGGTAAACCGCAACGCGTTCGGCGCCGAATTCGGCTTCACTTCCGGCTCGGCGGTGAACCTGGTGTCGAAATCCGGCACCAACAGTTTTCACGGCAGTGTCTACACCTTTTTCCGCGACCAGCGCACCGAGGCCCGCAATTTCTTTGACACCAACGCGAAGAAAGCTTACGACCAGCAGTTCTATCCTGGAGGCACTTTGGGCGGCCCCATCGTCAGGAACAAGCTGTTTTTCTTTACCTCGCTCGAAGGTCTGAAATCGGACGCGGCACGCTTCCGGCACTACACGGACAACCCCGCGCTGCTGGGTCCCACCGCCGCGCAACAAACGTTTCTGGCAAAACTAGCCGCTGCTTCCGATCCGAACATTCAACGTATCGGCGTCTCGCTGCGAAGCGCTCTCACCGCCACCAACTTTCCCAACACCATGAAGCTGCTCACCCGCGATGAGGGAACCATCGACGGCACCGTCCGTTCGTTCACCTGGACCACGCGCGTGGACTATCAGATCGGCGCGCGCGATGCCATCAACGGCAGGTTCACGCTTTTCTATTCCAACACCCACGATCCTGGCACATCGAACGTAGTTGGCCCCAGCAACACTACCTTGCTGCGCTCTCGCGACTACACCACGGTTGTCTCCTGGATTCACAACTTCAGTCCTTCCTTAGTGAACCAGTTGCGCGTGCAACTCGCTCCCAAGGTCTCCGCCCAAACCACTTCCAACGATCCCAACGGTGCGGAATTGATTATCCCCGGCATCGGCACCTTCGGCCGAAGCTTCACCGCGCCGTTCAACACCTTCGAGAACCGGTCGCAATTCGAAGACAATGTCTCCTGGGTGAAAGGACGGCATACTTTCAAGTTTGGCGGATCCTTCCGGCCCGTTCACTATCGCGTGATCAACGCGCTGTGGTTTGGCGGCCAGTTCTCATTCCAGAGCAGCATTTATCCGAGCTTGCTGGCGTTGCCGGCAGCGGACCAGGGTGCGCTAGTTGCCTTCAATGGCGGCACCGCGGGGATACCCACCATCAATGCGCTGCAATCGTTCAGTCTGGGCCTGCCATTCCTATTCCGCCAGAGCTTTGGAAATCCTGAATGGAACGACTGGGCGAATTTCCTGGGCCTCTTCGCGCAGGATTCCTGGAAGGTCACTTCCCGGCTGACCGTAGATTACGGCGTTCGCTTCGACAACGACAAGGAGCCGACTCCGCTGAAGACTTACAATCACGTTTCACCGCGTGTCGGCTTCGCCTGGGATCCGTTCGGCGATCAAAAGACCGTGATTCGTGGCGGCGGCGGTGTGTTCCAAGCGCCAGTATATTATCAGGTGGATTACCTGACTAATATCCTGGACGACAGTGGCCGGTATCTGAACGAGATCTTCAAGACCCCCGCCACGGCACAAACGCCCGCCGGGATTTGGGCCAATGGCGTGAAGCTGGGCAAGCTGCCCTTCACCGGATTGAGCCAGGACGACATTACGGCCATGGGCATCGGCACTGGTCCCAAGAATTCCGGCCGCGTGCTCTTCGAGGCCAATCCACAGTACAAGAACACCTACACCGTCCAAGCCAGCCTGGGCATCAGCCGGCAATTGGTCCGCGATCTTTCACTCGATGTCGCTTACCAGATGTACCGCGGTGTTCACATTCAGGTGGATCAGGAGCAGAACTATCGCGATAGTGGCACATCTGCGGGATTTGGACTCGGTCCAAAGCTGGTCGCAATCGATCCCACCATCACGCAGGCCAACGTCTACAGCTCCATCGGCAACTCGATTTATCACGGCATGACCGTGTCGTTGACCAAGCGCTACTCGGCCTACTCGCAGTTCCAGATCAATTACACCTTCAGCAAGGCGATTGACGATGTCACCGACTACAACTCCGGGTTCGCGGCCTACATCCCCACCAATCTGCGGCTGGAGCGCGCCGTTTCATCGTTCGACATCCGGCACAATTTCGTAGCCAACGCCGTGCTGCACAGTCCATTCCAGGCCGGCCCCGGACACAACGTCCTGGCGCGCGCCTTCGCGGATATCACTTTCTCCCCCGTTGTATTCCTGCGCAGCGGCATCCCCTTCACCGTTCTGCTGGGAGGCGATTTCAACGGCGACACTCACCCCAACGACCGTCCGTTCTTCGCCGGCCGCAACACCGGGATGGGCGAGCCGTTTTACGACATGGACCTGCGCCTGACCAAGCAGCTCTTTGTCAAACGCGATTCCGGCCTTCGCGCCGAGTTCATCGCCGAGGCGACGAATCTGTTCAACCACACGAATTTCCTGTCGGTGAACAACCTTGTTGGCACCGATCTGAAGTTCCTTTTGGGTCCATACAATCTCCACGGCATCCGTGGTCTGCCGCAGACCTCGCCGCTCGGCTTCACTACGGCGGGCGATCCGCGCAAATTCCAGTTGGCCCTGAAATTCGCCTTCTGACGTAGCGCACGCACTTTTGCGTGCCGCGTCGCCACTCTTGGCGACGCCCGGCCTGGACAGAGCGTTCACCAAAGGTGTCGAGATGAGTCTCGACACGGCACGCATGTGTGCGTGCGCTACATCGTCCAAGGCCTGTGAGCTAGCTTAGCTAGGAGGCTTCGCCCGCGCGCCCTGCGGCAAGAAGCGAGGGCTTGAGAGATGTCGATCGTCGGCAGCAGGCGTCAACGCCCGCAGTTTACCCTGAAAGCGACGTGCCGCGACTCAAGCTGCTGCGGCGCAAGGATGCGGAACGCTACCCATCCGTTAGCAGGGCCGCGCAGGGTCCAGTCGTAGTTGATGGTCAACGGTCCAGACCTGGTGAAATGCAAAACGCGTGTTGGCGCCGATGCGTTGTCGCTTCGAATCCAGACGTAGCTTACATCCATTGGTCCGGTGGCATTGATCCGGCCTGTGAAGTGAACTCGCGTGGGATTGCAGTTTCCAAATAGTTGTGGTGGGTCATCCAGCGCCAGCCCGCCGACGCGCGGTTGAGCGGTAGCTGTCACAAGGAAGAGCGTTGCGAGGAACAGCAATCGGTAGATCGGTTTCATTGGGCCTCCTGGGGATTATAACCCCAGAGACTGCCGGTCCTGCGACATACCCTCCTGTCGATTTTTCCAGCTTGAGTAGATGTTACCTTTTGTCACGCCGGTAAACCACCTGTTTTCAGAAGTCGCGCAACGGCACGCGTCTTGCATTTTGAAGGGGAAAGGAGTCCGTCGCGATGAGAACGAAGACGCTCGAAGCCGCCGTGTTGGGTTTGTTCTTCCTGCCGGCCGCCTGGTGCCAGCCGCCTCAACCCCAGCACCCCGACCCACAACCAATCTACCGGGTAACCGTCGTTTCCCGGACCCTGCCTGCGATCAACTACGAGCATCGCGGCGGCCCCACCACAATTGGCTTCGAAGGCACCGTGTTGCTTCCCAAAGCCAAAGGGCAAGCCACTGTCGAGGCCAAGCGCGGCCGCGTCGTCATTGACGCCAAGTTCGACCACGTGGAAGCGCCCACGCGCTTCGGCCGTGAGTACTTGACTTACGTCCTATGGGCGATCACGCCCGAGGGCCGGCCGAAAAATTTGGGCGAACTGGTGATCGATTCGTCGAACAAATCCAAGATCAGTGTCACTACTGAGCTGCAAGCCCTTGGGCTCATGGTCACCGCTGAACCCTACTACGCGGTGCAGACTCCCAGCGACGTTGTGGTTCTGGAAAACGTGGTGCGGCCGGAAACCATCGGCATGGTGGAGCCGGTGAACGCCAAGTACGATCTGCTGCCGCGCGGCCAATACACCATGATCGTGAATCCGGACCGGTTCCGTACGGTGGGGCCGGAAACGGAAGCGCTTCCGTACGACCGCTATGAGGCGGTTCTGGAGGTCTACCAGGCGCAGAACGCCGTGCAGATCGCGCGGTCTTTGGGCGCGGATCGCTATGCTGCCGACACCTTGAGCAAGGCCGAAGGGATGCTCAGCCAGGCCCAGGACATGCAGGCGCGCAAGCAGGACACGCACATGATCGTGTCGCGGGCACGCGAGGCGGCGCAGATGGCGGAAGATGCGCGGACCATCGCCATGAAGCGGAGCGCTGAAGATCGTCAGCAGCGCGACGTACGCCAGCAGCAGTTCGACGAGAACCAGGCTCGCGCGGACGCGGAAGCACGCCGGTTGCAGGCGCAGGCCGACGCCGATCGCCAAGCCGCGGAGCGCGAACGGGCGGAGCGGGATCGACTAGCCGCACAACAGCAAGCGGAAGCGGAGCGCGCCCGCGCCATCGCCCAGCAGCAGGCGGCGCAGGCGCAGCCGACCCATCCGGCAATCGAAGCGCAGGCCGTCCCACTGGAGCCGAGCGCCGCCCAAAGGCAAACCCGCTCGGACTTGATGATGCGCATGAACAGCATGCTTTCCACCCTGGACACTCCACGCGGCTTGGTGGCCACCGTCCCCGATCCGCTGTTCGATTCCAGCCGCAATACGCTGCAAGCGTCGGCGGCCGATCGGCTGTCCCGGATCGGCAACATCATCGCGTCGCATCGCGGGTTGAGCGTGACGGTGGAAGGGTACATGGACGATCATGGCAGCGCCTCCGAAGCCCGGGAAATTTCGCAACGCCGTGCGCTGGGGGTCAGGGACGCGCTGATCGCCGCTGGCGTGGATCGTGGTTCCATCCAGG
>DASQGY010000133.1:0-57006 GCA_035632375.1 Bryobacteraceae bacterium
CATGATGTTCCTCCTACCGCTCGCGGATTGCTTCCGGCTCTAGCGGAAGTCCATTCAGTTCTCATATGGCGGTACAGGGTCAGTAAAACATCCGGGTATGGGTCAGTCTAGGGCGCGCCCGTACTAGCACGTACCAGAGGATGAAGGTTGCAGATAGGACCAAACTCCTATGGCAGGGGTGGATAAGAAACGGGCGAGGATGCTGGGAAACTAGAGTTGTGCCTGACGCGCCCGGAACTCGCGCTGTTGGAAATGGACCGCCGCAAACCCGTCTTTGCAACGGGTCAGCCGCCCCCGGGCGATCAACTGCAGTTCTCCGTCCCCGTCGGTGGGGACGGGCCAGCTAATAGCTACTTCCACAACAATTCCGGGCAGGGCGAAGGTTGAGGTAGTGAAGAGAACGCCGGAACTGCTGATGTTCACGGTACGGCCGGCCGCCGGTGCTTCACGGGTCCGCTTGCTTTTCAGCCTCCAACGGACGTCACGTTGAATTGCGTACCGTTCGGCGGAGCGCCGCTCCACCTGGTTCTCTTTGGCCGCGATCATTCTGGGCTACACTCCGGCATGCAAATCCTTGTAATGACCAGATTCGAATTCTAAGCCTAGAGTGCGATGCGTGGAGGAACAATGAAGCATTTATCACATGCCGTCCCAGTACTGTCGTCCCCGAAGGTACTTGGAAAGAGCTGCCGGGAAGGAGAGAAAAGACTTGGCGAGTAAACAAAAGTGGGCGGCCCGCGATGGTACACGAGCCGCCTCGTAGTGACGCTTTCCGCAACAAGACCGGAAGCGGGCGCACGGGCGGTTATGGGACCGCCCGGAAGCCTGCAGCAGGTCGTAACTCTAGATGAACAGAATACTGACAGTAGCCACCGTGCTTGCTCCGGTGGAGTCGGTCACGGTTAGCTTCAGCACGTAAGTGACACCCTTTCCAGCAGCCAGCGTGACATTGGCCACTGCCGTATTGCCTCCCGTAATGGAAACGCTTGGGCTTCCGGCAGCCTGCGCCCAGGAATAAGTGAGCGCTCCCGGGTTGGTGGAAGTGGACTTCGAAGCATCCAACACGATGGTGCTGATGGCCGACTGGAAGCTGGGAGTGGTCCCACTCACGCCGTTGACTACGATGCTGACTCCACCGCCGCCACCGCCGCCACCACTGCTGGGCTGCACGATGGTGAAGGTGCCGCTAGACGAGGCTGAGTACAGGACGATGGTGCCGGCAACAGTCTCGATCACATTGCTGATCTTGGGCGGCTTATCGGCGCTGTAGCCGAATGAAAAGTCGGAGGTGGCGCCCAGGTAGTTCCCGTACGGGGTGTTGGTGCTCTGTATGATGGAGCCCACAAACAGCACGGTATTGTTCGATTTGATGTAGATTCTGTCAATCGCCATGGTCGTGCTGGCCACGAACGACGTGAACGGAAGCTGGCTCAAATTGGTGGGATTCGGAGCGCCCGTAGGCACCACGAATACGGTTGAGCCCAAGGTATTCAATTGCGGGTTGAAGTTAACCTGCTCCCGGACATCGAGAGCGCCGGCCGCGATCGCCGCAAGAGCCGCTGCGGGAATGCCCTGCGGCGTGATCGTCGTAAGAATGTTGTTGAGCGCGAGGCTCCGCTCCAGGCTTAATGCCGTCAGGGTCTGGGCCCCGGCGGGAACCGAGGACACGAGTAACCCCAATAGTAACGCCAGGGAAAGCGCACCACCCAAGTTTCGAAACAATTTCATGTTATCTCCTTTGTGGATCCACCCATATGGTGGCGATCAGTAGACTGTACCACGTTCACCGCGACGCGAAAAACGGTGAATAGCAAAATACTACGGTATGACCCTCGCAGTCAAGTGTTAGTTACAAGTTGTATCCGGATTGGCCCAAAGGCGCGGAAAAGCGCTCTCGCGCCTGGCTTACAGCGGCGATTGCTCGCGGACCCCGGCGGGGCGAAGCTGCGCCTCCTCCAGCCGCTTGGCTTCCTGGAAAGTGAAGACCATGCGGTGGATAACGGTAATATTGGCGAGCACGGCGATCACCCACAGGACTGGGGCCATGCGATCGAACAGGGCGCCAATGATGAACAGGACCACACGTTCCGGGCGCTCCATAAAGCCGACCTTGCAACTGGGGATTGTGTTTTCCGCGCGGGCCCGCGTATAGCTGACCATCACCGATCCAGTCATGACAATGGCTGTGAGCACCACGTAAAATGGCCTGTTGATGATGCCGTAATAGACGAGTAATCCCATCAGCAAGGCGAGATCGGAGTAGCGGTCCAGTACGGAATCGAAGAAGCCGCCGAAGCGGGTGACCTGATTGGTTTCGCGAGCCACGCGGCCGTCCACCATATCGAACAGACCGGCGCCGATGATCACCAGGCCGGCGAATCGGAACTTCCCGGCCGCAAGCAGTACGGCCGCGGCGATGTTGATCACCAGTCCCAGGAAAGTCAGAACGTTGGGGTGAATCTTTGAGAGCGCCAGCCCGTGGACAATGAGCCGGATGATCTTGTTGCACGCGAGGCCGATCGCGCGGGTGAATGTTAATTTCACAAGCCTCTCTGATTCTACATGAAGAAGGGATCGAGTGGTGGGTGCTTGAAACCTATAACTCGGGCGCGTCGTGAATGGTCAGTAGCTCAATGATCTCCATCTCACGGGTGCCGTCGGGGATCTGGATCTTTACGGTATCGCCGACCTGCTTGGCCAGCAGCGCCTTGCCGATCGGCGAGGTAGTGGAGATGCGCCCTTTGGCCACGTCCGCTTCTTCGCTGGTGACCAGCTTATAGGTGATTTTCTCGTCTTTGTCGAGATCGAGGACTGTGACCCTGGAGAACAGGCCGACGCGATCGCGGGGTATGCGCGAGAAATCGATCATGGACAACTCGCGGAGCCGGGCGCGGAGCTGGCCCAGGCGGGCGTTGACCATGCCTTGCCGTTCCTTGGCGGCGTGATACTCCGCGTTTTCGCTCAGGTCGCCGTGGGCGCGGGCTTTGGAGATCTCCCGCGGGAGATCCACCCGTAGCTCCATATCGAGCGCGGCGATCTCGTTTTCGAGCTTCTTCTTGAGGTCTTCCATGCGTGCGACTCCCTACATTATAGGGGCTTCCGGAGTCGCACGGCCCTCCAGGATGCTTCCAGTGCGCCACCCGATGCTGACCAGTGCCGCGTATGGAATAGTCATGGCGATCAGCGCGCCGGCGGTGAGGACCAGTACGAAGGGAAATTCTACGAACCAGGCAACCCACGGGCCATGATGAGTCCAGGCCCAATAGAATGGCCACAGGCAGATCGACATCGGAAGTATGTCGTTCAAAGGTGGAACACTGCCGAGAGCGAGAGCCGCGGCAGTAAACAGAGGCTTTTTCTGAGTCAGAAACCCGCTGATCACGGGGAGCACAATCAACAGCACAGACGCGGAACCGCCCGTCCGTTGAGTATCTGCCCACCTCGCTCATACAGCAATACATTCGCCAGGCCGCACAGCAAGACTCCCCACAGTGGCAAATCCAGAATCAGATGTAGAAGCCGGGGCACACCGATAATGACGCATCATAATTGCGAATCGCCCGGAAATTGTCCCATCTTGCGCTGGGCTTCAGATACCGCTAAGTTGGAGATGTGACGGTGCAACTCAAACCGGAGACGGAACGATTGGTGCAGGAAGAAATCAGTAGCGGCCACTTCCATTCGGTGGACGAACTGATCGTGCAAGGCGTCCATGCCTGGAGAGAAAAGCACCTCGATCAGCCGGCCGATCCAGCCAGTCCGCACAAGAGTCTCTACGATCTTCTCACTCAACCTCCGTTTGCCGCGTCTGCATTGAACCTGGAGAGGCAGAAGGATTATTCAAGGCCTGTCGATCTGTAACCGGATTCCTGCTCGACACGAACGTGCTATCTGAATTTTCGCGGACTGGCCAACCGGATCAAAACGTTGACCGCTGGTTAAAGACCACGCCGGAAGGATCGCTCTTCGCCAGTGTCTCGACCTTCGCTGAAATCCGCCGGGGGATTGAACTTCTACCTGTGGGCAAGCGCGTGACCAATTGGAGCAATGGCAGAAGGAATTGGTGGTCTCGTTTGAAAAGCGGCTCCTTCCAGTCACCAAGACCATCGCCGACCGGTGGGCGGTTCTTGCAGCTCAGGCACAACGCAGAGGGACACCGTTGGCGAGTATCGATGGCTTGATCGCAGCTACCAGTTTGGAGCATGATCTCACGCTTGCGACTCGCAACGTGAAAGATTTTGCGGGCCTTGGAGTCACGATCTTCAGTCCTTGGGAAGCATAGCGCTCCGAATCGGCCCTACGGCGACTGGATGGTGATGTCGGTGGACGCGTTGCCGGAGGCGACGTGCACTACGGTCGTGCCGCCGAGCGGGCCTAGGCGCACCTGGATGTGGTAGGCGCCGGGAGCCTGGCCGTCGATGGAAGTGATGAAGATTACGCGGCCGGTTCCGGTCGACGTGACAGTGGGTGTTGGGCCGGTTGGGATACCCTGGCTATCGGTGGGGCGAACGAAGATGTCCACGCGGGTACCGGGATCGCCGTTGCTGGGCGCCGAGAGCACGGTCATGTTGGTTGCGGTGTCGGAGGGGACGCCGTACCAATAGGGGACGGTGGCGATCACCTGGCTTTGCGCGCCTTGAATCTGTAGGAATCCCTGATAGGCGCCGGGATCGAGAGATGCGCCTGTCAACTCCACCGAAATATTCTGAGACTGGCCGGGGTTGAGTTGGACGCTGTTGGCGGACAACACGGGCGCCGGGCCGCCGCCGATCGGCAGGATGGCAATGGAGTAAGTATCCGGGGCGCTACCGACGTTGGTCAGCGCCAGCGTGGCGGTTTGATCGAATGTTCCCGCGCCGACGCCGTAGCTGAGTGAAGTGGGGAACGCGGCGACGGTGCCGTTCAGAGCCGCCAGAACGTTTAGGAATCCGGAGCCTTGTTGTTGCGGGGTAAGCGGCGCGCCGGAATCGAGCAGCACCGGGGTTGCTGAGTTGATCAGCAGAGAGCGATATTGCTGCGCGGCGAGTCCGGGGCGCGCAGCTTCGATCAGCGCGGCTGCGCCGGCCACCATGGGGGCGGAGAAACTGGTGCCACTCTCCACGATATAGCCGCTGTTGAGGTCGGCCGTGTAGACGTCTTGGCCGACAGCGATCAGGTCCGGCTTGATGGCGTTCCCGGAACTGGGGCCGATCGAGGAAAAGCCAGTCAAGCGATTGATCCCGACGCTAAACGGAACCAGCGAGAATCCAACGGTGACGTTGATGGGGCCATTCGCGGCCGCCTGCTTCAGAGACGAGCCATCGGCATAACTGACCGAGTCGGCGGGCAGAGTCGCGCCTTGCACATCCATGGCGAAGAGCACGGAGCGCGCGGCGTCGTTGTACACAACAGCGGCGATGGCGCCGGCTTGCTGCGCGTTGTTGAGCTTCACCGAGAAATTGCATGTTCCGCGCAGGATGAGCGCCACGGATCCGGCGAGGCTTCCCGCAGGGAGCGAACCGCAGGCCATTCCCGTGGGATCGAACTGCGCGACATCCACCAGAGGGCCGCTGATAGGGGTGGGGGAGGGCGGTCCATTGCCTGGGATGGCCATGAGCGACGGCATTCCATCGGCTTGTACGGAGGCAGCGAAGGTACGGTCGTTAGGCCTGGCGCCGACGGTAATGGCGTCGGGAGCGATGCCGGGAGTGCCTATGGTGTTCGGATCGGGACCATTATTGCCGGCCGAGATGGTGACAATTTTTCCCGCGGCAGTAGCCGCTTCCACGGCCAAGGCCCCAGGTTCATCCCCAGGGCGGCCCGCCACCACACGTCCCAAACTCATGGTGATGATGTCCATGCCATCGGAAACGGCGTCGTTGATGGCGGCGATAAACCAGTCGTCCTGAGTAAACGGCCCGTTCGGGTCGTCGTCGAAGACACGGTAGTTTCCCAGGAAAGCTTTTGGAGCGACCCCGGTGATCGGACCTAACGGTCCGGCCACGTTGGCGCCCGCCACGATCATGCTGACACCTGTTCCGTGTCCATCGGTGGGTAGCGCCGGGACGATACTACCATCGACGACGCTCTGGCCATAGCTGCGCGTGACAATAATTTTGTTGGTGGCGAAGGCGGCGTCGGAAGCATTGTCGCTTTTCGGGAAACCTGCCGGCGGTGCGAGCGAGGCATCGCTGAAGCCTGGGTGCGACGGATCGATGCCGGTGTCGAGTACCGCGACCTTGATGCCCGTACCGGCGTTCCCAACACCGCCGATCTGGTTCCAGGCATCGGGGACTTTTTCGAGCGGCAAGGCGTGGTCCAGCGTGTACCGGTAGCGCTGCACTGGATACACGTGAAGCACGCCTGCGATGGAGGCCAGTTCGGCGGATCGTGCGGCGGGGAACCGGACGAACATCATGTTCGTGACGGCGGTGGTTTCGCCGGTGATCTGCGCACCCTTGGCGGCAAGAATCTGCCGCATTTGGCTGTGCTGTTGTTGCAGCGCGGCGACACGCGACCGGAATGCGGAATCAGACGAGTGGGCGCGGTGGCCCAGCCGGACGGCATAAGCCGCCGCCGGCTCGCCCGAGAGTTCCAGGATGTAACGATCCGGGACGACCTGGGCAGTTGCTTCAACTGCCAAAACAAATAAGGGGACAAGTACTGCGAGGTGCTTCATAACAGCGGATACCTATTAGTATATCGGTGAAACCCTGGTTTTCCTATAAGGTTGTGGTTCGTGGTTGGCGGCACTACGGCGACGGAATGTAGGTGCCTGGCTGGAACGGGACGTGCGTGAATTTCCGGGTGTCGGACCAGCCGTTTTGCGAGACGGTGAGCAGGAAGTCCTGGTACAGGTCCAGTTTCATCCCGGGAACCTGGCTGGCGTTGACGATTACCGAATTATTGTTCCCGCGGCTGATAGCGTTTGGGGGAACGGCCAAGCCCTCGAAGGCGACCTTCACGGGATCCCCGGTGAACACGCCGTCAATGGTAACCAGCACGCTCCCATCGTTGGCCAACGATTCCAAGTTGTCATAGATCAACGGGGTGACGGACTGAAGATCCGTGAAGGTTCGGGCGCAATTGGTGCAGAAGTCGGCGGCGGCGTGGGTGTTGGTTCCGTTGGGATACTTGATCAGAACATCGTAGGTCATCACGCCCGCGGGCCAAAAATCGCCCAAGGCGGCGATCTGGGGAAGCATCAGGGAAGTGCCCGGTTGCACGTCGGCGTTCAGGGTGATGGAAAATTGCAAGAATTGCTGAACAGATCCGGGTGGAATGATAAAGGCGGCGATGGTGCTACCGCTGGGGATGGTATCGGTGGACACGAACCAGGAGCTGCGGCGTGGGTCGCCGAGGTCGATTTGCATCACGCCCGGCCCCTGGGGAGTGTTGGAGGCGAGCGGAGCAGCCTGCGCGACAGCGCCGCTGGCTTGGCGAACCTTGGGCACGTAGCCGGAAGAAGTGTTCAAACTCTTGTCGGCCGCACCAGACGAACTGAGTACCTGGCGCGGCGTGCGGACTTGAGCAAACGCCGCGCCGGCAACCAGCAGTAAACACACGAAGCTCTTCATATAGGTCCTCCTTAGGGGGAACGGGACTCAACGTCTCCGCGTCGATCTTGCTTTGCTCTTACTGTCACCTGAGACGTGCGGCGAACTATTGCCGTTTCAAGCGTCTGGGGCGCGTATTCGACAAAAGGACTACCGAAATGTTACCATGCACATAGAGGCCTCACAATCCCCCTTTATGGCTAACAAACCCGCTTTTGCCCAAGGTGCGCAGATCGAGCATAACAAATACGGCCTAGGTTCGGTGATGTCCTGCAACGAAGAGCATATCGTGATCAAGTTCGACGATCACGGGGAGAAGAAGTTCGTGCTGGCCATAGCTATAACCGAGATGAAGAAAAGCGACCGGACTCCGCCGGTGGAGAAGCGCCGGTCGACTCGCAAAAAAGCCGTTGCACCGGTAGCCGCGCACTGACCTTTTCCCGGTTACGAATCGGACTTTTAAGACCAGCGTTTACGCCCGGGGCTCAGTCTGTTCGAAGGGTGACCATGGGGTCCACTTTGGTAGCGCGCCGGGCCGGAATATAGCAGGCTAACAGCGCTGCGGCGCTCAAGGCGATCAGACCGGTGGCGAACGTCGCCGGGTCGTATTCGTTGACGCCGAAAAAGACGCTGGCAAGCAGGCGCGTCAATGCCAGCGTGGCCGGCAAACCGATCAACAGTCCGCTCATGGTCAGGACCAGCCCGCGCCGCACGATCATCCAAAGTACATCCGGTTCACGCGCGCCCAGCGCCATCCGCACGCCGATTTCGTGAGTCCGCTCGTTGACGGAATGGGCCATCACGGCGTAGACGCCGATGCTCGCCAGGAACAGGGCGATGAAGCCGAAGATCCCCATTAACACGGCCAGGAACCGGAAGCCGGAAAGTTGATCGTTGAAGAGTGCGTCGAGCGTCATGAACTGATACACGGGCTGGTCGCGATCGATGGCGGCGACTTGCGCGCGGGCGGCGGCGGCAAGAGCTTTGGGATCGCCCGAGGTGCGAATCAGGACATCGAAACTCCGCGGTGGAGTTTGCTGAGAGGCGCGATAGACCACCGGCCGGTTGAACTTGTCGAACGGGTTGATGCGCAGGTCGGAGACGACTCCAACGATGGTGAGCCAGTCCGCATTTTCCGAAGCGAGCCCGATCTTGATGCGCTTGCCGATGGGATTTTCGCCGGGAAGGAAGCGCAGGGCGAAGTTCCGGCTGACGATGGCTACTTGCTGTGAACCGGGCCCGTCGCTCTCCGTGAAAGCGCGGCCTTCGCGCAGAGAAAGCTGCAGTGCGCGGAAATAGCCCGGGCTGGCGCGTTGGTTCAGGGCCGAGGGCGTGGTGTCAGTCTGCCGCGTGTAATGTCCCTCGACGGTGACGTTCGCATTGGTGAAAGATCCCGAATAGGGAAGATTGCTCACGATTCCCGCGGCGGTAACGCCCGGAAGCGCCCGGAGCGATCCGAGCAGTTGCTGTTGGAAGGTGGCCGGTTCGCTCGGGCTAGCGTATTTCGCACTCGACAAGTTGATGCGCATGGTGAGCGCCTTTTCGGGATCGAGGTTCGGCGCGGGATCGGAGACCAGCCGACTGCCCTTGGCAATGAGTCCTGCGCCCACCAGCAGCACCAGAGCCAACACGATCTGCCCGGCCACCAGAACGCTGCGGACGCGATGCCGCCGCCGCCCAGCGGATGTGCCGCGGCCGCTTTCCTTCAACATTTCGTTCAACGCCGCGCGCGATCCAAACCAGGCCGGTGCGATGCCGGAGACGACACCGGCGAGAACTGCAATCGCCATGGTGAACAGCAGCACGTGGCTGTTGATTCCCAGGTGGACCCATCCGGGAAGTTCGCGTTGCACGGCGGGCGGAATGGCCGGGCGCATGAGGTGGAGTCCCCAGTAGGCGAGCACGATGCCGCCGCCCGCGCCGAGAATGCCGAGCAGCGTGCTTTCCGTCAGGAATTGACTGACCACGCGAAAGCGGCTGGCACCCAGCGCCGTGCGGATAGCGATCTCCCTGGAGCGCAGCGAAGCGCGCGCAAATTGCAGGTTCGCGACATTCAGGCAAGCGATGAGCAGCACGAAGGCCACCGACCCGAGGAGCATCCTGGTGAATTCGGCGACAAGGTTGCCCGAGACGTATTCGCGCAACAATTCCACGCGCTCCGTTCGATTGCCGTGGGATTCGGGGAACTGCTCGGAGATTCTCGCTGCCAACGATCCGATTTCGGAACGCGCTTGTGCGAGAGATACACCGGTCTTCAGGCGGCCGATGACAGCGAGCGTGCCCGCCACGCGCTCGCTGCGCATTCTTGCATCCATGGCCAAGGGGACCCAAAGATCGGTCTGCGGTGGATAGCAGAAATCGTTGGGCATCACGCCGACCACGCGGTGAACTTGGCCGTCCAATTGAATGGTGCGTGCGAGAATGTTTGGGTCGGATGCGAAGCGGCCGGTCCAGAGGTTGTAGCTGAGTAGTACCTCACGTTCCTGGCCGGGCATGTTTTCACTGTCGAGGAAAGCTCTTCCCAGGACCGGCTGCGCGCCGAGGCCGGTGAGAAAGCCGGCGGAAACCCGAGCGGTGTTCACGCGCTCCGGCTGGCCGTCGCCGGTCAGGTTCCGATTGGCCTGCGCGGCGGCGGCGAGGTACTCGATGGTCTTAGTGCTTCTTTGAAGATCCAGGAAATCGGCGGGTGAAACTTCAGAGAAGCCTTTGGGGTTGTTTTTCTCGGTGCCGATGACCGTGACAATGCGGTCGAGATTAGGCAGGAGCAGCGGGCGAAACAGCAGGATATCGGCGAGGCTGTAGATGGCTGTGTTCGCGCCGATTCCGAAGGCCAGTGCGAGCACGGCGACGGCAGTGAATCCGGGGCTCTTGGCCAGGAATCGCAGCGAGTAGCGGAGAGTTTGGGGAAGCAGGGTCATGGGATTCCTTGAATGCCAGTTTCGCACGGTTCCGTTTAGGCTAGGGATTTGCTTTCAGGCTCCTGGCGGGGTCATAATAAAGCCCTAAACATTTGGTGCGCGGGTTGTTCGCCCGCGCATCACGCGTCAGCAGGTTGCGCGAGAAAACCTCACAGGCTAAAGCTTGTGCCACCATGTGCCGATCAGGTGGCACACACTTTAGTCTGTGTTTGTTTTCCGCAGCTTGTTAGAGGGAGAGAGAATGTCTCGCATTGTCCGATGTTCCCTGATTCAGGCGACCAACGCCGCTCCACCCACCGCTTCCCTGGCGGAAACGAAGAAGGCGATGGTGGACAAGCACGTTGGCTATATCCGCCAGGCCGCGGCGCAAGGCAGCCAGATCGTGTGCCTGCAGGAGATTTTTTACGGCCCATATTTTTGCGCCGAGCAGCAGACGCGCTGGTACGATTTCACCGAACCCGTTCCTGGCGGCGAGACCATCGAGCTGATGCAGAAGTTGGCGCGCGAGTTGCACCTCGCCATGATAGTGCCGGTCTACGAAATCGAGCAGGAAGGCGTCTACTACAACACCGCCGCGGTGATCCACAACGACGGCACGTATCTGGGGAAATACCGCAAGACGCATATCCCGCATGTCGCGCCGGGATTTTGGGAGAAATTCTATTTCAAGCCCGGGAATCTCGGGTATCCGGTATTCGATTTGGGATTCGCCAAAATTGGCGTGTACATTTGTTACGACCGCCATTTTCCGGAAGGGGCGCGGGCTTTGGGGTTGCATGGCGCGGAGATCGTGTTCAATCCGTCAGCCACTGTTGCCGGATTGAGCGAATACTTGTGGAAGCTGGAGCAGCCGGCGCACGCCGTGGCCAACGGCTACTTTGTCGGCGCGATCAACCGTGTCGGCGTCGAAGCGCCGTGGAACATCGGTGAATTCTACGGGCAGAGTTATTTTTGCGACCCACGCGGGAAGATCGTTGCACAGGCGTCGCGCGACAAGGACGAGGTGTTGACCGCCGATCTGGATTTGGACGTGATAGGCGAAGTGCGCAAGACCTGGCAGTTTTTCCGCGACCGCCGGCCGGACATGTATGGTCCGCTGGTGCAGGTATGAGTTTTGGCACCAGCGAAGAGATTGCGCGGCGATTCGCGGAGATTCATCCGCCCTTCGATCCGCAATCCGCACTGGTGGAAGCGAACCGCTGTCTCTACTGCTTCGATGCGCCTTGCTCGGCGGCTTGCCCAACGCACATCGATGTGCCGCGGTTCATCAAGAAGATCGCTACTGCGAACCTGCGCGGATCGGCTTCGACGATTCTCGACGCCAATATTCTCGGATCGAGCTGCTCGCGCGTATGTCCGGTGGATGTGTTGTGCGAGGGCGCGTGCGTGATGCATCGCTACAACAAGCAGCCCATCGAGATCGGCCGGTTGCAGCGCCACGCCATGGATCATTTTTACGGTAACGGCGCGAAGCTCACTTGGTCGCCCGCTCAGGAACGAAAAAAGAAGGTGGCCTGTATCGGCGCGGGTCCGGCGTCGCTGGCGTGTGCAGTGGAGCTTCGGAAGCGCGGTTATGGAGTCGCCATTTTCGAGAGCCGTCCGCTGGCCGGTGGGTTGAACACGTACGGTGTTGCGGAGTACAAACTGCGGCCGTCCGATAGTTTGCGTGAAGTGGAACTGGTGAAATCGCTTGGCGTGGAATTTCGATTTGGTGTGACCGTGGGGAGTGTGATCACTCTCGAGGAGCTCGAGAGCCACTACGCGGCGATCTTTCTGGCTGTCGGCCTGGGCCCTACCGAGCCGATGCATCTTCCGGGAGAAGAGCTGGAAGGCGTGGTGGATGCGCTCCGGTTTATCGCCGATTACAAAACGGCTCAGACTATTCCAGTAGGCCGCAAGGTCGCTGTGATCGGCGGCGGAAATACTGCGATCGATGCGGCGAATGCGGCGCGGCGGTTGGGCGCCGAAGAAGTCTACATGATTTATCGCCGGGGTGAGCGAGAAATGCCGGCGTTTCTTTTCGAGTACGAGCACTCCAAGTTGGAGGGCGTGCTGTTTCGTTTTCAGACGCAGCCGGTGGCGATTCGAGCCGATGCTTCGAGCGGTAAGGTAGCCGCGCTGGAGTGCGTACGTGTGGAGCTGGGCGCGCCGGATGCGTCCGGACGGCGGAAGCCGGAACCGGTGGCGGGGTCGAATTTCCTGATCGATTGCGACATGGTGATTCCGGCGATCGGGCAGTCGCGTTTTCTGGATTTTCTTGCTGGTTGCCGGGGGATCGAGGTTCGCGATGGGGCGGTGGTGGTGGATGCTGCGACGGGGCGCACGGCGAACCCGCGCTATTTTGCCGGCGGCGATTGCGTAAACGGCGGCCGCGAGGTGGTGGATGCGGTGGCCGAGGGAAAACGCGCGGGGTTGGGAATGGTGGCTTGGCTGGAGAGAGATGAATAGGCACTGTAGCGCACGCACTCGTGCGTGCCGTGTCGACACTCGTGTCGACACCTGCAAATTGTCTGAAACCTGCGTTCACAAGAGTGTGAACGCGGCACGCACGAGTGCGTGCGCTACAGTGCGGGAGGCGCAGCATGGCTGACCTGACTACCGTATTCGCGGGCGGGATTCGCTGCCCGAACCCATTCTGGCTTGCTTCCGGGCCACCGGCGAACTGCGGCGAGCAGGTGATGCGCGCCTTCGATGCCGGCTGGGGCGGCGCGGTGTGGAAGACGCTCGGCGAGCCTATCGTCAACGTGTCGTCGCGCTATTCCTCCGTCGACTGGAATCGGCAGCGGATGATGGGCCTCAACAACATCGAGCTGATCACCGACCGGCCGCTGGACGTGAATCTGCGCGAGATCAGCGAAGTGAAGAAGCGCTATCCCAAGCACGCGGTGATCGCATCGCTGATGGTGGAATCGAAGCGCGAGACGTGGCACCAGATTGTGCGGAAGGCCGAGGACGCGGGTTCCGACGGCCTGGAGTTGAACTTCGGATGCCCGCATGGGATGAGCGAGCGCGGCATGGGCAGCGCCGTGGGACAAGTTCCGGAGTATGCGGAGATGATCACTGGCTGGGTGAAGGAAGTGGCGCGCACGCCGGTGCTGGTGAAGCTGACGCCGAATATTTCCGACATCCGTATGGTGGCGCGCGCGGCGAAACGCGGGGGCGCGGACGGGCTTTCGGCCATCAACACTATTAACTCGATCACCGGAATCGATCTCGAGACGCTGACGCCACGGCCGGATGTCGGCGGGCAATCGTCGCACGGCGGTTATTGCGGACCGGCGGTGAAGCCGATCGCGCTACACATGGTACAGCAGATCGCGGGTGATGAGGCGTCGCGATTGCCGATCTCGGGAATCGGTGGGATTTCCGGCTGGCAGGACGCGGCGGAGTTTATTCTGCTTGGCGCGGGGACAGTGCAGGTTTGCACGGCGGCGATGCACTACGGATTCCGCATCGTCGAAGACATGATCGACGGGCTCAGCAACTGGATGGACGAGAAGGGCTTTCGGACCCTCAGCGATTTTTGCGGCTGGAGCCTGCCGCGGGTGGTCGAGTGGAAGAACCTCGACCTCAATTACAAGATCATCGCCCGGATTCATCCCGAGAAATGCATCGGCTGCGATCTTTGTTACACGGCGTGCTGGGATGGCGCGCACCAGTGCATTCATCTGGATCGCGTGCCGGGTGGGAACGGGCACGTTCATCGGACACCGGCGCAAGTAGAGCTGGAAAGCAGCCGGCGGATCGCCACCACGCCCATCGCCAAGCTCGATGGCTCGAACGGGCACAGCGATGGTCCGTACGCCACGCCGCTGGCGCGCATCCCGCGAGTGGACGAAGACGAATGCGTGGGTTGCAACCTGTGCGCGCTGGTATGCCCCGTGGATGGCTGCATCACCATGGATCGCGTGGACACCGGCCGCGCTTTCGAATCGTGGGAACAGCGCATGGCGTCGCAAGGAAAGGGAGGGCAGCGCGAATGAGCACGTTGATCCAGAACGGCACGGTAGTGAACGCGGAGTCGACTTTCCCGGCGGATATTTTGGTGGACGGCGAGCGGATCAAGGAACTACGGCAGGGCATTCCGGCGAGCGCGGCCGATCGCGTAATGGATGCCAAGGGAATGCTGTTGATGCCGGGCGGCATCGACGCGCACACGCATTTGGACATGCCGTTCGGCGGCACTACATCGAGTGACGATTTCGAAACCGGCACGCGCGCGGCGGCATTCGGCGGGACCACCACCATCGTCGATTTCGCGATCCAGGCGCGCGGCACCAAGATGCGCGCTGCGCTCGATACCTGGTGGAAAAAAGGCGAGGGCAAAGCCTGCATCGATTACGGCCTGCATATGATCGTCACCGACCTGGGCGAGGCGGGACTGGAAGACATGGACGAAATGGTGAACGAAGGCGTCGCCAGTTTCAAGCTGTTCATGGCCTATCCGAACGTGCTGATGGTGGACGACGCGACTATCTTCAAGGCGCTCTCGCGCACGGCGAAGAATGGCGCGCTGATCTGCATGCATGCGGAAAACGGCAGCGTGATCGATGTGATTGTGCAGCGCGCGCTGGCGGAAGGCAAGACCGCGCCGATCTATCATGCCTTGACGCGGCCGACTACAGCCGAGGCGGAAGCCGTGCATCGCGCCATCGCCATGGCGGAGATCGCGGGAACTCCAGTGTACATCGTACACCTGTCGTCGGAGGATGCCTTGAACGAAGTGCGCGCGGCGCGGGATCGCGGTCTGCCGGCATTCGCCGAGACATGTCCTCAATACTTGCTGCTATCGATCGAAGAAATGGAGCGGCCGAATTTCGAAGGCGCGAAGTACGTGTTCACGCCGCCGCTGCGCGAGAAGAAGAACCTGCCAAAGTTGTGGGACGGCCTGAAGCACGATCATCTACAAGTTGTCTCCACCGACCACTGCCCCTTCTGTTTCGAAGACCAGAAGGTGTTGGGCAAGGGCGACTTCACGAAAATTCCGAACGGCGGACCGGGCATCGAGAACCGGCTGCAACTGATCTATCATCACGGCGTGAATCAGGGCAAGCTTACGGTGAATCGCTTCGTCGAGCTGGTTTCCACCACGCCCGCGCGCATTTTCGGAATGTATCCACGCAAAGGCGTGCTGGCGGCAGGTAGCGACGCCGACATCGTCTTCTGGGACCCAGCGGCCGACTACACCATCAGCGCGAAAACGCATCACATGCGGGTGGATTATTCGATGTTCGAAGGTTACCAGGTGAAGGGCAACGTGCGAACGGTGATGTCGCGCGGTGAAGTAATCGTGGACAAGGGCCAGTTCCTTGGAAAAGTCGGTCGCGGACAATATCTGAAGCGAGCAGCGGGCGGCGGAGCGTGGGCGTGACTCGGGGGAATTCAAGAATCCAAGAATTCAGGAATGTGGTGACCGGGTTTCTTCTCGAATTCTTGGATTCCTGAATTCTTGAATTCGCTCTTCTTATGGCTCACGACCCATCACTCTTCAACAAGGACTTGGCCCCCATTCCCTTCGAACGCCGCACTTGGGGACTCTACAACTACGCCTCGCTCTGGGTGGCCATGAGCGTCTGCATTCCCACCTACATGCTCGCGTCGGGATTAATCGCTGGCGGCATGAGCTGGTGGCAGGCCATCGGCACGATCCTGCTCGGGAACTTGATTGTGCTGGTTCCCATGCTGCTCAACGCGCACGCCGGCGCTCGCTACGGCATTCCGTTTCCGGTTTTCGTGCGTGCTTCGTTTGGGGTGAAGGGCGCGAATGTGCCGGCGGTGTTACGCGCTCTGGTCGCCTGCGGCTGGTTCGGGATTCAAACCTGGATCGGTGGGCAGGCCATCTATTCCATGCTATTGATCGTGTGGCCGGGAGCGAGCGCGTTGGCTGGCGGAATCTGGGTCTGCTTCCTCGCGTTCTGGGCGCTCAACATATACGTGATCTACCGCGGCATCGAGACCATCAAGTTTCTGGAAGGGATCGGCGCGCCGTTCATGCTGGGCGTGGGATTGCTTCTGCTCTGGTGGATCACGGCGAAGGCGGGCGGCTTCGGCCCGGTGCTCAGCTCGCCGAGTAAATTCAAAACCACCGCGGAATTCATGAAGTTTTTCGTCCCGTCGCTCACCGGGATGGTCGGATTCTGGGCCACTGTTGCGCTCAACATTCCGGACTTCACGCGCTATGCGAAATCGCAGAAAGCGCAGATGCTGGGGCAGGCGCTGGGATTGCCCGCGGCCATGACCTTGTATTCGTTCATCGGCGTGGCTGTCACATCCGCTTCCGTGGTTCTGTTCGGCGAAGCGATCTGGGACCCGGTGGCATTGCTCGGGCGATTCCATCAACCGGTGGTGGCGTCCATCGCGCTGGTTGCGTTGCTGGTGGCGACGCTCAACACCAACGTTGCCGCCAACGTTGTATCGCCATCGAACGATTTTTCGAACCTCAACCCACGGCTGATTTCGTTCCGCACGGGCGGCTTCATCACCGGCGTAGTCGGCATTCTGATGATGCCCTGGAAACTACTCGGTGATTTCAGTGCGTATATTTTCGGATGGCTGGTGGGTTACTCGGGACTGCTCGGACCAATCGCCGGCGTGATGATCGCCGACTATTTTCTGGTGCGTCACCGCGAGTTGAAGGTAGAGGATCTGTACCGCCGCGATGGCCTCTACGAATATCATCGCGGAGTAAATTATCGCGCCGTGGTGGCGCTTGCAGCGGGGATCGTTGTAGCGCTGCTGGGCTTGGTGCTCCCGCCCGTGCGCTGGCTGTACGACTACGCCTGGTTTGTGGGATTCTTGGTAGCAGGAGCGGTCTACGTCCTCCTGATGCAGCGCGCGCCGGTCGCCGCCCGCAACCTGATTGGAGAAGAAACATGATTGGTACTGAAGCAGCTCTGGAAACGGTGTCTTTTTACATAAACGGAAAGTGGGAAGGCGCGGGCAGCCGTCCGGTGATGCCGGTGACGAATCCGGCCACGGACGCAGCCATCGCGCAGGTAGCGTATGCATCGGCGCAGGATGTCGATCGAACCGTGCAGGCAGCGCACGCGGCGTATCTCAAGTGGCGCGACGTGCCGGTTATCGATCGCGTGCAAGCGCTGTATCGCTACAAGTCGTTGCTCGAGAAGCATGCCAACGAACTCGCGGCCGCGCTTACCGCCGAGAATGGCAAGACTGCCGACGATGCGCGGATGGAAGTGCGGCGTTCTATTCAGATGGTGGAAGTCGCCTGCGGCATGCCAACACTGATGATGGGCGATTCGCTGAACGATGTTTCCAGCGGCATCGACAGCCATACCATTCGCCAACCAATTGGTGTTTGCGCCGGCATCACGCCGTTCAATTTCCCGGCGATGGTCCCCATGTGGATGTGGCCGTTTGCCATCGCTTGCGGTAACACTTTCGTGCTGAAGCCATCCGAAAAAGTTCCGATGACGCCGACCATGGCGACCACGCTGCTGGATCAAGCGGGACTGCCAGCGGGCGTGTTCAATCTGATCCACGGCGATAAGGTTGCAGTGGACGCGCTGCTGCATCATCCGCTGGTGCGCGCGGTTTCGTTTGTCGGCTCCACGCCGGTGGCCAAGTACATTTATCAGACCGCGGCTGCGGAAGGCAAGCGCGTCCAGGCGCTGGGCGGTGCTAAGAATCATCTGGTGGTGATGCCCGATGCCGATCTTCCGAAGAGCGTCGATGCCATCATCAGCTCCGCGTTCGGCGCGGCGGGTGAGCGCTGCCTCGCCGGTAGCGTGCTGGTGGCCGTGGGCGATGTGGCCGATCCGCTACTGAAGTTGCTTGCCGAAAAAGTGAGCGCGATGAAGATCGGCGATGGCGCGGAGCAGGGCGTGGACATGGGTCCGCTGGTCACGAAGGAGCACAAGGCGAAAGTGGAGGGCTACATCGACAAAGGCGTCGCCGAGGGCGCGAAGCCGCTGTTGGATGGCCGCACGGTAGGCCGCGATAAAGATGGCTTCTACCTTGGGCCGACCATTTTCGACAATGTGAAACCGGACATGACCATCGCCCGCGAAGAGATTTTCGGGCCGGTGCTCTCGGTGATTCGTGTGAAGAATCTGGACGAGGCCATTGCGCAGGTGAACAGCTCGCGCTTCGGTAACGCGACGTCCATCTTTACTTCCAGTGGCAAGGCCGCGCGCGAGTACTCTTCGAAAGTTGAGGTCGGCATGATCGGCATCAACGTCGGCGTGGCCGCGCCCATGGCGTTCTTCCCGTTCGCCGGTTGGAAGAACTCATTCTTTGGCGACCTTCATGCGCACGGCAAAGACGCAGTGAGCTTCTACACCGAGCAAAAAGTCCTGATGACGCGCTGGTTTTAGGCAGGCGGCAGCGGGCAGGAGGCAAGCGGCAGGTGTGGATTCGATCGCGGCGCGTGGTTCTTCCTGACGGCGCGCACGCTGCTTCCATTGAAATTCGCGACGGCCGGATCGCAGCTATCGGTCCTCATGATCGCGCTGTGGACCACGACGCCGGTGAACACTACATCCTTCCCGGACTCTTAGACACGCACGTCCACATCAATGAACCGGGCCGTACCGAATGGGAGGGCTTCGCCACTGCGACGCGCGCGGCTGCGGCCGGCGGGATCACCACGCTGGTCGACATGCCGCTCAATAATTTGCCCGAGACCACCACAGTCGCTAACTTGCGCGCGAAGGAATCGGCGGCCCGCGGCCAATGTCTGGTGGACTATGGCTTCTGGGGTGGTGTTGTCGCCGACAATCAGGAGCACATCGCCGCGATTGGCGCAGCGGGCGTGCTTGGCTACAAATGCTTCCTGATTCATCCGGGCATCGATGGGTTCACCATGGTGAATCGTGCACAGCTTGAATCCGCTATGCCCGCCGTAGCCGCCTCTGGCCTTCCGCTGCTCACGCACGCCGAGCTTCCCGGTCCCATCGAAGAAGCGAGCCGGCTTCTTGGCGATGGCAAGCGCTACAGCACCTATCTCGCCTCGCGTCCCGACGCCGCCGAGGTCCAGGCCATCCGACTGATGATCGAGCTGTGCCGGGAATATCGCTGCCGCGTACACATAGTGCATCTGTCATCGGTGGAGGCTTTGCCGGACTTGCGCGCGGCCCGCGTCGAAGGCCTTCCGATCACCGTCGAGACCTGCCCGCACTATCTCCACTTTGCCGCTGAAGACATCGCCGATGGTGCAACGCAGTTCAAATGCGCGCCGCCCATACGCACGCGCGCCAATCGGGAGCGGCTCTGGCAAGCTCTCGCGGACGGCGATATCGATCTGATCGCCACTGACCATTCGCCCTGTCTGCCCGAGATGAAAACGCGCGGTGCGGGCGATTTTCTCCAGGCTTGGGGCGGCATCGCGTCGTTGCAATTATCGCTGCCCATCGTGTGGACCGAAGCGCGCCGCCGCGGCCATTCCATCGAACAAATGGCGCGCTGGATGAGCGCCCAGCCAGCCAAGCTCGCGGGCCTGGACCATCGCAAGGGATCGATCCAAGTTGGTTACGACGCCGATCTCATTGTCTTCGATCCCGATGCCCAGCAGCGCGTAGATGCGGCCCGGCTGCAGCACCGCCATCCCATCACGCCCTATCACGGTGAGACACTAGAGGGCATCGTGGAGACGACTTTTGTGCGTGGGGAAAAGGTGTACCATCGCGGCGAGTTCGCGCCGGAACCGAAAGGCCAACCATGCTACCGGGCCTGATCGACCTCGCTTCGGAGACCGTGGGTGGCGCGGTGATCGCCGCCAGCGACGATTTCTTCGCGCCGAAGGAGAACCTGATCAAGGCCGCCGAGCCCGTGTTCCTTCCCGACAAATACACCGATCAAGGCAAGTGGATGGATGGCTGGGAATCGCGCCGCAAGCGCACGCCGGGGCACGACTGGTGCATCATCCGGCTGGGCCTCGCGGGAATCGCGCGAACGGTAGACGTGGACACCAGCCACTTCCTGGGCAATTTTCCATCGCATTGCTCCATCGACGGTGCGAACGCCGACGGCGACCCAATCGACACAGACTGGCGGCCAGTGCTGGAGAGAGTTCGGCTGAAAGGCGACAGCCACAATCTCTTCGATATCCCGCAGGCAACGCGCGTCACTCATCTGCGGCTCAACATCTTTCCGGATGGCGGTGTAGCGCGCCTGCGGGTCTACGGCGAAGCCGCACCCGATTTCGAAAGGCTGCAGGCCTCGACGGAGCCGGTGGACCTTGCGTCCGTGGTGAATGGTGGATGCGTTGTTGCATCGAGCGATAGCTTTTTCGGTCACGCCCAGAATCTGATCCTGCCCGGGCGTCCCGCGAACATGGGCGGAGGTTGGGAAACCAAGCGGCGGCGCGGTCCCGGCTATGATTGGATCATCGTGCGGCTGGGCGCGCGCGCAGCCATCCAACGAATCGCCGTCGAGACCGAGCACTATAAGGGCAATTATCCGGATCGCTGCTCCATCGACGCTTGCGACGCCGTCGGCGCGCTTGCCGAAAGTTTGGTCACCGGCCGCGTGGCCTGGCACGAAATTCTGCCGGCCGCGAAACTCGAAGCTGACGCGGTCCATGTGTTTGCTGCCGAGCTGAACGCTCCCGATCCAGCCACGCACGTCCGCCTGAACATCTATCCCGACGGAGGCGTCAGCCGCTTGCGTGTACTGGGCAAGATTGTAGAGTAGAGGTGATGTTTCAGACCGTCGGCAAGCCGGTTCCGCGCAAGGAAGGTCGCGCGAAAGTCACGGGCCAAGCCAAATATGTCGACGATTTGTCGTTTCCCGGCATGCTACACGGCGTCACCGTGCGCAGTCCGGTGGCACGCGGCCGCATCCGTAACATCGAATTCACCGGCGATCTTCCCTGGGACGAATTCACCATCGTCACGGCGAAGGACATCCCCGGCGCCAATGTAGTCGCGCTGATCGTAGACGACCAGCCGTATCTCGCCGGCGAAATGGTGAATCATACCGAAGAGCCCGTGGTGCTGCTGGCGCATCGCGACAAGCATCTGGCGGAGAAGGCGCGCCAGGCCGTGCGCCTCGATATCGATCCGCTGCCGGCCATCTTCACCATCGAAGAATCGCTGGCCAAGGAACAAATCATTTGGGGCGCCGACAACGTCCTGAAGACCTTCCTCGTCGAGAAGGGCGATATCGAAAGTGTCTGGGCTGAGGCCGCGCACATTGTCGAAGGCGAGTATCGCACCGGCGCGCAAGAGCAGCTTTACATCGAAACCAACGGCATGATCGCCACCGCATCGCCGGACGAGGGCATCGCCGTCTGGGGCTCCATGCAGTGCCCTTATTACGTCCACAAGGCGCTGCAGAAAACCTTTCCCTTGCCGCCCGAAAAAATCCGCATCATCCAGATGGAGACTGGTGGCGGATTCGGTGGGAAGGAAGAATATCCATCGATACTCGCCGGGCACGCAGCGCTGCTCGCCTGGAAATCCGGTAAGCCGGTGAAGATGATCTACGATCGCGCCGAGGACATGGCCGCTACCACCAAGCGCCACCCCTCGCTCACGAGAATCCGCACGGCCGTTTCCGATGACGGCAAGCTGCTCGGTATGGACATCGAGTTCATCATCGACGGTGGCGCGTACGCGACCTTGTCGTCGGTTGTTCTTTCGCGCGGCACCATCCACGCCGCCGGTCCCTATGAGTGTCCCAACGTCCGCATTCGCAGCAAGGCTGTGGCCACTAACGCGCCGCCGCACGGAGCCTTTCGCGGATTCGGTGCACCGCAGAGTATCTTCGCGCTGGAGCGCCACATGAACAAGGTGGCGCGCGCCGTGGGACTGGAGCCGCAAGAAATCCGCCGTCGCAACTTCTTGCACACGCGTGGTGCGACCGCCACCGGCCAGGTGATCCGTGAGACGGTGGACCTGGAAAAGCTGCTCGACCGCGCGCTGGAGCTGTCGTTCTACGATGCGAAAATGCAGCTTTTTGCGCGAGACAACGTGAATTCTCGCATCAAGCGTGGTATCGGATTCGCATCCTTCATGCACGGCGCGGGATTCACCGGCTCCGGCGAGCGCTACCTGCAGTCGGTCGCAGGCGTCGAAGCCGACGCGCAGGGCAAGATTCGAATCCTTGTTTCGTCCACGGAAATCGGCCAGGGAACCAACACCATACTTTCGCAGATCGTGGCCGAAACGCTCGCGATCGACTACGACCAGGTCAACGTCGCGCAACCGGACACAGCCGAAGTTCCGAACAGCGGGCCAACGGTTGCGTCACGCACCTGCATGGTAGTGGGCAAGCTGGTGGAATCCGCGGCGATCGGCCTGAGGCAAACGCTGCTCAAAGCCGACCTTCTCGCCGACGACTACACACCTGCCGAATTCGCCGCCGCCTGCGCGCACTACATCGAACAATTCGGTCCGCTGAAATCTTTCAGCCAGTACGAAGCGCCGCCGGGAATTTATTGGGACGACGACGCGTACCGTGGCGATGCGTACGGCGCTTTCGCTTGGGCGGTCTACGTAGCCGAAGTTTCCGTCGACACCGTGACCTGCGAAATCAAAGTAGAAGATTTCGTGGCGCTGCAGGAGATCGGGCGGGTGATTCATCCCGTTTTGGCTGCGGGACAAATCGAGGGTGGCGTGGCGCAAGGCATCGGCTACGCGATATTCGAAGACGTCGTCTGGAACCAGGGCCGCATGGCCAACGCGCAGATGACCAACTACATCATGCCGACTTCCGTGGATGTCCCGTCGATTCGCGTCTACTTTGAAGAGACACCCTATGAATACGGCCCGCTGGGAGCCAAGGGCATCGGCGAGTTGCCTATCGATGGCCCCGCACCCGCGATTCTGAACGCCATCGAAAATGCTATCGGTCTGCCGGTGAACGAAATCCCACTTACTCCCGAAAAGTTGATGCAGGCGCTCGCGCACGCGGAAGTTTCCGCCGTGGAGGCAAGCGTTGCCTAGGATGAAGATCGAGTTTCGCGTGAACGGGGTCCAGCACACGGTGGACAGTTATCCGATGGCGCGCCTTCTCGATGTTCTGCGCGAAATCGGACTCACCGGCACTAAGGAAGGGTGCGGCGAAGGCGAGTGCGGCGCCTGCTCCGTTTTGATGGACGGCGAGCTAGTGAATAGTTGTCTGGTTCCGGTGCTGCAAGTGGCGGGGTGCAACGTGCTGACCGTGGAAGGTCTGGCGCAGAACGGCCGCCTGCATCCTCTGCAGGAAGCTTTCGCGCAGACCGGCGGCGCGCAATGCGGCATCTGCACGCCGGGGATGATCCTGGCTGCGGCGCAGCTTCTGGAGCGCTACCCAAATCCCACTGACGAACAAATCCGCGACGGACTGGCGGGCAACCTCTGCCGCTGCACAGGCTATCAAAAGATTTTCGACGCCGTGCGACAAGCAAGCGCGGTTATGGCGGGCGGCTCATGAGATCCTACGTGCCGGATTACGAGCTGGTGGCGCCGGAGAGCCTGGATGAAATGCTCCGCCTGATGTCGCGCGAGCCCGGCGTCTGGCGTCCCATCGCCGGCGGCACCGATCTGATGGTGTTGTTCGAAGCCGGGAAGCTGCCCTACCGCAAGCTGGTCAGCCTTTCACGCATCAACCAACTGCGGGGGTTCACGGCCAGCGCTTCGCACATCACGCTCGGCGGGCTCACCACCTACACCGAGATCCAGCGAAACGAAATCATGCAGCGCGAGTTTCCGTTGCTGGTGAAAGCGGCCAGTTGGACCGGCGCAGTGGCGACACAGAACCGGGGGACACTGGCCGGCAACATCGCGAATGGATCGCCGGCCGCCGATTCACCTCCGGCACTGCTGGTTTACGACGCCGAGATCGGTCTGCTCTCGGAGCGCGATGTTCGGTGGACGAAGTATGCCTCGTTTCATACCGGCTATAAGACCAGCTTGATGGAGCCCGATGAAGTGATCGCGCATATTTCGCTGCCGCGGACCACGTGGGGTTCGAAGCACTACCTGCGCAAAGTCGGCACGCGCAAGGCGCAAGCGATCGCAAAGGTGGCGCTGGCTGGGCTGGCGAAGATGAACGGCGGAGCAGTGGAGCGTATCCGTATCGCGTTGGGTAGCGTCGCGCCAATGCCGATCCGGTGTGTGGAAACCGAGAATACCATCGCCGGCCGTATGTTGGATCGATCCGCGATCGAAGACGCCAAGGTAGCCATCGCTGCCGAGATCGCTCCGATCGACGATATCCGATCCACGGCGGACTACCGGCGTCGCGTAACGGTAAACCTTCTGGAAGAATTTCTGGAGAGTCTTCTCGAATGACGTTGCAGGAACTCAATTCGGTTCCTCGCTATCGGGCTGAAGCCGAGCTGATCAAGTGCTGCGGCTCCGCGGCCTGGGTGCGCACCATGACCGGGCGCCGGCCTTTCGCCAACCGCGAGCGCCTGCTGCGCGCAGCAAGTGAAGTGTGGTGGCATCTCGATCCGGCTGATTGGCTGGAAGCTTTCCGCGCGCATCCGCAGATCGGCCAGCAGAAGGCCGCTACGCTCACGCCGGTTCAAGCGCAGGCTTGGTCGGCCCAGGAACAATCGGGAATGAGCCGTGCGGGAGTTGGCGTCACCATGGAACTCGAAGAAGCGAACCAGGAGTATCTCGCGAGGTTCGGTTACATCTTCATTGTCTCCGCCAGCGGCAAGAGCGCGGATCAGGTGCTGTCTATCCTGAAGTCGCGGCTGGCGAACCCGCCCGAAACCGAGATCCGCGTGGCGGCTGAGGAACAGGACAAGATCACCCGCCTCCGTCTGGACAAGCTGGTGCCCTTATGAGCGGAATCAGTACTCATGTTCTGGACACCTCGAAGGGCTTGCCCGCGCAAGGCGTCCGGGCCGTGCTGGCTCGGCAGTCAAGCGCTGGCCACTTCTTCGAAATCGGCGGAGGCATTACCGACACCAACGGCCGCATCGAGCAAGTGCTCGATGGCGGCGAGCAACTCGAAGCAGGCGTGTATCGCCTGACTTTTTTCACTGGCGAATATCTCAAAGGACAGGAGTCCTTCTATCCCGAAGTCGCCGTACTCTTCGAAGTGCGCGACCCATCGCGCCACCACCACGTTCCTCTTCTATTGAGCCCTTATGGATACACAACCTACCTCGGTAGTTGATTCGGTTCTCACCGCCGGCACTTACGGCAAGTCGCGTGTGCGGCTAATGAAGTTGGCGCGCCGCGCCGATCGCCACGATCTCAAAGAGATCACCTTCCAGATCCTGTTTCGCGGCGATTTCCAAAGCTGCTATGAGAGTGGCGACAACAGCAAGATCCTGCCCACCGACACCATGAAGAACACCGTGTACGCGCTGGCACGGCAGCACGACATCGTCAGCATCGAAGAATTCGCCCAACATCTGATCGCGCATTTTCTGAAGAACAATCCGCAGGTCTCCGAAGTTCGCGTGGATATGACCGAGCATCTTTGGTCGCGTATCGCCCCAGCCGCCTTTACTCGTGAAAGTCAACAGCGGACTGCCGTGGTCATTGGATCACGCGAATGCACAACGATCGAAGCAGGCATCGACGACCTGGTGATCCTCAAGAGCAGCGGCTCCGCGTTTGCAGGCTATATCAAAGATCCGTACACCACGCTCAGGGAAACGCACGACCGCATCTTCGCCACCGCGGTACGCGCGACATGGCGCTATTCCCCCAGCCCGGTGGATTTCAACGATTGTTGGGAAGGCATCCGCCGCACCATCCTCGATACCTTCGCCGCCCACGACAGTTTGTCCGTCCAGCACACGCTTCATGCGATAGGCCAGCAGATATTGCGCGCCTTTCCCGTCATAGCAGAGATCCAGCTCACCATGCCGAACAAGCACGCGCTGCTGGTGGACCTGTCACCCTTCGGTCTGGACAACCCGAACGAAGTCTTCCTGCCGATCGACGATCCGTCCGGCTACATCGAAGGCCGGCTGGTGCGGCGCGACGGATTTACCTAAACCTTTCATGAGTGCTTTCCCATCATCGAGAGCAACGGACGCCCAATTCCTTGCCATCCACGCCGTCAACGTCTACGTCCGCGATCAGGATCTAAGCCTTCATTTCTACGTCGACCAACTCGGATTCACGCTAGCCTTCGACGCCCGGCTTCAATCCGGCGAGCGATGGGTGGCCGTTACGCCTCCAGACGGAAGCGCCGTCCTGGCGCTGGTCGCCCCCGCACCCGACTCCAAGGAATACAAACTCATCGGCCGGCCCACTGGCATTGTGTTCCTCACCGAGCAGGTAATCGCCAAGTATGAGGAATGGCGTAAACGTGGCGTGCGATTCCTTTATGCGCCTCGCTTGAGACGCGTCACCTATATGCGCGAGACGCCGCCTGCGAACAAGGCTGATGACCAGTCGCCACTGTGGGGCGGAGTGTTCACCCAGTTCCGCGACATCGATGGAAACACTTTCGCGTTGGTCGGCTTCGACGAAGTGAATCGCGAAATCGAAGCGCAGCGCCGGTTGGTCGCGGAAAAAGTGGAATCGGAACGCCGCGCCGCACAGGAATTGGAAATCGCCAAACAAGTACAGGCCAGGCTGTTCCCGCAAAGCCTGCCGCCCGTCGAAACTCTCGACTACGCGGGCGCCTGCATCCAGGCGCGCCAAGTCGGGGGCGACTACCACGATTTTCTCGATCTCGGCGGCGGCCGCTTCGGATTGGTGATCGCCGATATCGCTGGCAAAGGCATGGCCGCCGCGCTTCTGATGGCCAATCTGCAAGCGAATCTCCGCAGCCAATGTGCCAGTTCCGTGGATGAGCCCGAGCGTTTGTTGCGCTCGGTGAATCGGCTCTTCTACGAGAACACCGACGATAGCGCCTACGCCACTCTTTTCTTCGCAGAATATGACGACAAAATGCAGCGGCTGCGCTACGCCAACTGTGGACATCTCCCGGCTTTGCTCTTGCGCGGCGACCGCACCATGGAAAAGCTTGATTCCACTTGCACGGTTCTGGGGATCTTCAAGGATTGGGATTGCTCCATAGCGGAGCGGCGCTTTTTCGCGGGAGACACGTTGGTACTCTACACCGACGGGATCACCGAATCGTTCAACGATGCCGGCGAAGAGTTCGGGGAGCAACGCCTGATCGAAGCCATCGAAAAGCAACGCGAACTACCCCCGCAAGCCATCATCGCGTCGATTGTCGATGAGGTCCAGCGGTTCAGCGCACAGGAGCAATACGACGACATCACGCTGATCGTGGCCAAGTGCACGAAGTGACGATCCAAGCTTCAGTAGGAGTTATTCACCCGCGTCGCAGCCTAAGGAAAAGCCAAGAGCCGAGCAGATCTCGCGCATTCGATCCGGAGTCAGCCGCGCGACACGTTTGCCCAGCCGCAGCTTCGAAACGGTCACGACATTGTACAGATTTACCGCGCAGGGGCCCTTCATGCCATCCGTTTCGTTGAGCGCGACCTCGGAAGGCACGCCTCGTAAACTGGATGTGACCGGTGCAACAGTTGCCGTTGAGAGGTAGCGAAGCGAACTATCGCGAGTCAGTACCACCACCGGTCTTTTCTTGTCCGGCGGCGCGAACTGATAAAGGCGGACGTCGCCCCTCATCACTCCGTCGGCCACACGGCCTCTCTCTCCCAAGCGAAGGATTCATCCTGAGTTTGTGGTTCCCTGGAATAGCCTTCCCGATCCCGCTCCTCCAGCGCTCGAATCTCCAGCCTCCGCAGGTGTTCCCTAAGGGCATCGCGAATCAGTGCCGAGCGGTTTCGTTTCGTCCGGCGCGCAACCTGGTCGGTGGCGCGTAACAACTTGGTATCCAGAACAACTTGGATTGTCTCCATATGTGGACTCTACTCCACAATATACTCCATAGCCGAGGGGCGGTAAATCGACCGGGCAGCGATCACAACCTAGCTAAAGGCTTCTTGGTGAAGAGGTTCACCAATGGCCCCTCGTTCAGCCTGACTCATACACGTGTGCAACAATTTTGAGATGGATCGGCGTTTGTTCTTGCAGCAAGCTATGCTTGCGCTTCCTGTTGCGCGCACGGCCTTTGGCCAGTCGTTGGATTTGGAGGAGACCACCATCGCAGCCCTCGCCGACGGATTCCGCTCCGGCCGCTTTTCCGCGCGCTCGGTGGCCGAATGGTATCTGGCGCGCATCGATTCGATGGACAAGAAGGGCCCGCGCGTGAACACCGTGATCGAACTGAATCCCGAGGCGCTGGCGATCGCCGACAAGCTCGATCGCGAGCGTCAAACCACCGGCGTGCGCGGCCCGTTGCATGGCATTCCCATCCTCATCAAAGACAACATCGACACCGCCGACCGCATGAGCACCACCGCCGGTTCGCTCGCCTTGGCCGGGTCCATCGCCGCTCGCGATTCGTTCGTGGCCCAGCGGCTTCGTGCGGCCGGCGCGGTGATCCTGGGTAAGACCAATCTCAGCGAATGGGCGAACTTTCGCTCCACGCACTCCGTGAGCGGATGGAGCGGGCGCGGCGGGCTGACTCACAATCCCTATGCCCTGGACCGCAATCCGTCGGGCTCCAGCTCCGGATCGGGCGCGGCCACGTCGGCGAATTTCTGCGCAGTGGCGGTCGGTACGGAAACCGACGGCTCGGTTACCGCGCCCGCCTCGGCGAACGGCTTGGTGGGCATCAAGCCGACGGTCGGACTGGTGGGGCGATCCGGCATCATTCCCATTTCGCACAGCCAGGACACCGCCGGTCCCATGGCGCGCACTGTCCGCGACGCCGCGATTCTCCTAACCGCGATGGCCGGCGCCGATCCGCGCGATCCAGCGGCCAAGGCCAGCGCCGGTAAAGCCCAGACCGACTATACACAGTTCCTGGATCCGCAGGGGCTGAAAGGCGCGCGTCTCGCCGTCGCCCGGAAATTCTTCGGTGGTAACGCTGCTACCGATCGCATCATGGAAGAATGCTTGGCGGAGATGAAGCGCCAGGGTGCGATTCTGGTGGACCCCGCCGACCTGCCCTCTCACGGCAAGTACGACGATGACGAGCTACAGGTGCTGCTCTACGAATTCAAGGCCGGCTTGAATGCTTATTTGGCGGCACTAGGCCCGAAAGCGCGCGTCCACACGCTGGCCGACTTGATCGCCTTCAACCGCGAACATCGCGCCGGGGAAATGCCCTACTTCGAGCAGGAGATATTCGAAAAAGCGCAAGCCAAGGGGCCGCTGACGGAGAAAGCGTACCTCGACGCTCGCGCAAAATGCGTCAAGCTCTCGCGCGCTGAGGGCATCGACGCGGTGATCGCCAAACATAAAGTGGTGGCCATCGTCGCCCCCACCATGACGCCCGCGCCGTTCAACGATCTGGTGCTCGGCGACCCCAACTTGCCCGCATGCACCACCCCGGCCGCGGTTGCAGGATACCCGCACATCACCGTGCCCGCCGGTTTGGTCCGTGGCCTGCCGGTCGGCATTTCGTTCTTCGGCCCGGCGTGGAGCGAGCCTGTATTGCTCAAACTCGCGTACAGCTTCGAACAAGCGACGAAGGCTCGACGCCCGCCACGGTTCGCTGCCACAGCGGATCTTCGAGGATAAATGGCCAGCCATCAGGACCGCATCGTCATCTTGATCCCTGTCTACGATGACTGGCAGGCAGCGCAGTTGCTCCTTCACGATCTGGATCAAGCGCTGGCGGACTACGCGGCCGCCTTCGAGGTCCTTTTCGTCGACGACGGATCGAGAGAACCGTTACCCGAAGGATTCGCCGGCCAGCCCTTCCGCACTCTCCGAGCGGTGGACATCCTGCGGCTACGGAGAAATTTAGGCCATCAACGCGCCATCGCTGTCGGTTTGGTGTACGTGTATGAGCAGTTGCCCTGTCGCGCGGTGGTGGTGATGGACGCAGACGGCGAGGACCGCCCGGCCGATATCCTCACTCTGGCGAGCCGCTTCGAACAGGAGAAAGGTCAGTCGGTCATTTTCGCGGCACGGGCGAAACGGCTGGAAGGGCCTTTGTTCCGGGCACTGTATCAAGTTTACCGGCTCGTGCATCGTATCCTCACCGGCGATTCCGTTCGAATCGGAAACTTCAGCATCGTTCCGTTTGAGAGCCTGGGGCGATTGGTGGTGGTGCCCGAAGTGTGGAATCACTACGCCGCCGCCGTCGTGCGCTCAAGGCTGAGATTCGACAGCATCCCCATCGCGCGCGGCCGCCGCCTGGCGGGCAAGTCCAAAATGAACTTCATCGGCCTGCTGCTGCATGGATTGAGCGCCTTCTTCGTGTACGGCGATATCGTGGGTGCGCGTCTGCTGGTGGGAATCACTCTGGCGCTGCTGCTGGAATTCGCAGCGCTTGCCGTTGGCGTCGGTGTGCGCTTCGCCGTCAGTCCGGACATCCTGGGCCTGACCGTCTATCTCGCCGCAATCCTCGGCGTTATTCTGCTACAGGCGATTCCAATAGCTTTGATTCTGGTTTTTGTCGTGATCGGCCGGACTAACACTGGTTTTCTGCCCATCCGCGATTGTCCCTACTTCGTAAGCAGCGTCCAGAGAATCTTTCCGGCGCCGCGTGCGATTTAGCTTGACCCCCGAATCGTTCCAGGGTTGATACTGAGCCCAGGCGACAAAATGCGTATCATTTCTTTCGTGATCCTGGCCGCGTTGGCGCTGATTGGCGCGACGCCGAAGCGGTTTGAAGTGAAGTGGGTCGGCGAGCTGCACAAAGTGATGAGCGGCGAAGACCAGGCGGCGATTTCGCTCGATTCGGTCAGTTCTCTGCCGAACCTCTATGCGTTGGGCCCCGTGGCCGGACTGAACGGCGAAATCACCGTCTTCAACAGCGAACCCAGCATCGCGACAATTCAAGATGGCCGGCCCGCAGTGGAAAAGACGTTTCATGTGGAAGCTCCGCTGCTGATCTACACACAGGTAGCGAAATGGACGGAGTCGCCGATTCCGGCATCCGTTCACTCCCTGCCGGAGCTGGAGAGCTTCGTCGCGGCTCGCGCCAAGAAGGCCGGCATCGACATGACCGCCCCGTTTCCGTTTCGCCTCACCGCGCATTGCGACCAGATCTCGATGCATATCGTCAACCGGCAAGGCCAGGAAATGAAGGGGCACGACGACCACGCCAAGATCCAGGTGAAGATTCCCCTAACCGATACCGATGTGGAACTGATCGGCTTCTGGTCAGACCGTCAGCAGATGGTCTTGACGCACATGGGATCGAATACGCACATACACGGGCGCACCGCGGACGGCAAGCTTTCCGGTCATGTGGATGACCTGCGCATCCGTTCCGGAAAATTGTTCCTGCCGGCGGAGTGATGTTACCATCCGAACATGCGTGAAGCAGTGATTGTAGATGCGGTACGTACGCCGGTTGGACGGCGCGATGGCGGTCTCAAAGGGTGGCATCCAGTGGATTTGCTGGGGTACACGCTGAAGACCCTGATGCAGAGGACTAAGCTCGATCCTGCGCTGGTGGACGACGTCATCGCCGGCTGCGTCGGGCAAGTGGGCGAACAGGCGTTCAACGTAGCGCGCAACGCGGTGCTGGCGGCGGGCTTCCCCGAGTCGGTGCCCGGAACCACCGTGGATCGCCAATGTGGATCCAGCCAGCAGGCGGCGCACTTTGCTGCGCAGGGCGTTATGGCGGGCAGCTACGATATCGCCATTGCCTGCGGCGTGGAGTGCATGAGCCGCGTCCCCATGGGATCGAACGGCGCCGGACCTGGGAAGCCGTTCGGACCGGCGGTGATGCGCCGCTATCACGACACGGTGTTCCATCAGGGCGTCGGCGCGGAGATGATGGCCGAGCGTTGGAAGATCAGCCGATTAGAGTTGGACGAATTTAGCCTGGAGAGCCACAGGCGCGCGGCGCAAGCCACCGAGGAAGGGCGCTTCTGTAACGAGATCACGCCCGTTCCCATCGAGACGGAGAACGGCCCAGCGCACCTGAGCAAGGACGAGGGCATCCGCGCGACCACGACGCTCGAAAAAATGGGAACGCTCAAAGCGGCATTCAAACCGGACGGCGTAATCACCGCCGGCAATTCGTCGCAAATCAGCGATGGCGCAGCCGCCCTGCTGATCATGGAACGCGGTACAGCCGACCGTCTTGGCATGCGGCCCCTGGCGCGATTCGTCGAATTCGCGATGGCGGCCGAAGATCCGGTGATCATGCTCTCCGCTCCAATTCCGGCCACCCGCAAGGTCCTCAAGCGCGCGGGATTGTCGCTCCAAGACATCGACCGCGTGGAGATCAACGAAGCCTTCGCCAGCGTAGTGGTAGCGTGGCAGCACGAGCTCGGCGCCGATCTGTCGAAAGTAAACGTGAACGGCGGCGCAGTAGCGTTGGGGCACCCATTGGGCGCAAGCGGAGCGCGGCTGATGACCACCCTAGTCCACGAATTGCAGCGCTCCGGCGGCCGCTACGGCCTTCAAACCATGTGCGAAGGCGGTGGCATGGCCAACGCGACCCTAATCGAACGCATGTAATGGAAAAGAAACGCCCGCCGTCTCCAGCGGGCGTCCTCCTCCACGGCCTCAGTTCCTCAATTCAATATCGAGGGTGCGGCCTCATCCTTTTGGATGCTGCCTCCCGAAATCTTGTTACTACCGTTTTGAGGGGACGGCTTCCCCGACCGGCTCGCCGCGGCAAATATCTATACCGCCTTTAAAGTACGCGCCATCGTCGATCACGATCCCTGCCGTCTTAATGTCGCCCACAATCGTCGCCCCAGTGTGAATAGCGATCCGTTCAATTGCCTCCACATTGCCGCGGACAGATCCGAATACCTCCACTTCCTTCGCCGTGATGTTGGCGTTCACCTTGCTGTCCGGCCCAATGGTCAGGCGGTTCCGCAGTTGCAGCTTCCCTTCCAACTCCCCACCGATGAACAGGTCCTCATCGCTCGATACATCGCCCACAATCCGCATGCCCTTGCCGAGCACAGTAGGCGTGGGAGAGCTTGGTCTAGGAATGGCCGCAGCCGGCCGCTCCGGAGCCGGCGTCGGATTATTATGCACCTCGGGCTGGTCCGTCTTGCCCCACATGATAGTGTCACCTCGTTACCGGCAACCAACGCCGGACAGGAGAGGCAGCACGCCCAAGGCCAATTCTGCCTGCCCTGATTCTCCTATCACTTGGTACTAATGTTTGGCGCAGCGGCGTTGAGGATGCTGTACTTTTTCCCGGAACGGCGGGCACAGTTTCCCGATTCCCTAGTACGAACTAGTCCCGGAGTTCCTTGCCGCCACTGCCCTACTCCGGTTAGTTTGTCTATGACGGCCATGTCTCTGCACTGCCCAGGTTGTTTATCGAAAGACGTTCGACGGTCGAAACACGCCGGTTCTCTTGCCACCATCCTGGCGCAATTCGGGCTGCATCCTTACCGCTGCCGGAATTGCCGCAAGCGTTTCTTCCGGTCCGGCGAATGTGAGACTGCCTGGGACGTCGATGGCCCAGCGCCTGTGCTGGCGTCGCTCCCAGGAAGCAAGCCGGCTAAGATTACCGAGCGCGCCCCAGCCATCCAGCCGCCTCAACCGTGGCAGATGCTTCGGGAACCGCGAACCGATGCGCGGAGTTCGCTGGCGGTCAGAAAACGCGATTGGGTGCAGTTGCTGCAGCGCGGCCGGGTCGCATAAAAAACCGCTGCTTGTCCATCGCGGCGTCCACGGCTACATCGAAGAATCCAATCATCATCTCCTCCCAGCTCTGTTCACCAAACCGAACCTCGGCCGCGGGATCCGGATTTCGCGGATTGTTCGCCGAGTTGTCGAAATAGCCGGCGCATACCAGCCGCGTCCCCGCCCGGATCAGTCGCGGCGCCTTCAATCGATAATTGAGCTGCCAGTTGAAATCGTAGTTTGTCACCTTAAGTAACGTCTCCACGCGGCCGTTGGGCTCGGCGATCTGGTATTCGAAACCGTTGCCGCGCAGGTGCATGTGCGGGAGCAGGCTGAGCAGCAGCACGTCGTTCGGAAGCGTGCCGGAGACCGCAACGCGATAATTCGGGTCACCCGGCGGAATCGCGAATTTGTCGTTGCCCATCTGCAGCGTCAGGATCGCCTGTTTGGGCGGCTGTTTCGCGAACGCGATTCCGATGCGCGTCCGGTCCGCCGCGCGCTTCCCATGCGTGGTGTAGTGCATCTGCAGTATGAGGTCCGATCCGGCTTTGATCTTTTTGGCCATTCCGGTCGGCCAACGGTCCGATGAATTGCCGGGCGTGTAGACCATCAAGATGTCGCTGGTGGTTAAACTCTTAACAATGGGCAGTGCGAACGCCACGCCGTTGGGACGGCCCTTCAACCACTCCGATCCCGGTTCGCGAATGTAGACCACCGCGTGATGAACGGCCGCGCGATCGCTGGGCCGCACCTCCACCTGGTCCACCCACTTGTCTTCGCTGAAGTGCGTCGGCAGGATGATGTACTGATATTCGATGACGCCCTCGCTGGGAATCGGAAAGGCCGTGGGCATCTCGAAGACCGCATCGGGAGTTCGGATGTTCCAACCTTGCGGCCACGCGCGCGGCGATGGGGCATCCTTCGGATCGCCTTCCCTCGCACCTGCGTCCACCCAACCCACCAGCGTATCGATCTCGTCCTTGGAAAGCGACCGATCGTTTGCGAAGTGTCCATAGCTCGGGTCGGCGAACCAGGGTGGCATCCTACGCGTGAGCGCCGCTTCACGAATTGCCTTGGCCCACGGCCGCGTGTCCGCGTAGGTCAGGAACGGCATCGGCGCGATCTCGCCCGGACGATGGCACTCCTGGCAGCGGCTCTGGAGAATCGGAAGAACGTCTTTCGAAAAGACCGGACCCGCGGCAGCTCGCGAACTCGCGAGCGCCAGTAGAGCAATACTAACGAGCCAGCGAGGCAACGTATTTATCGCGGCATGTCTTGGAGCAGAAATAAAAGGTCTGGCCTCCGACGGTTTCTTTGAGGGAAGTCGCTGTGGCGATATAGGTGCCGCAAGCCGGGTCCTTCTTCAGTTCGCCGCTGAGAGGTACCTGTGGACCTCGGGACTCGCGGTTCTGCGAGTTGGGTTTGGGATTGGCGAGGCTGGTGAATCCCTTGAAGATGATTCCGATCACGGCGCGCAGCACGGTGATGATGACCACCGTGAAGAGCAGATAGAAGATCGCGCGGAACATTCGCCTGATTTGATTCTACTCGCTGCCGATGCGAGATAGGCTGTCCGCTCGCGCGGAACAGGCCCGGATTTCCGCCATCTGGCTGGGAAATCAGGCTTCTCAACGCGATTCACGTGCCCTCAGCGGCACTCAGGCTATAATGAAAGTTACCCGCTCGCTGCCGCTAACGGCCGCACTGTTGGAGAGTTAATGGCTTACGTTATAGCAGAACCCTGTATCGGCACCAAAGACACCGCGTGTATCGACGCCTGTCCGGTAGATTGCATTCACCCCAAGAAGGACGAACCGACCTACGGCGATCACGACATGATCTACATCGACCCGGTGGAGTGCATCGATTGCGGCGCCTGCGTGCCCGTCTGCCCGGTTTCGGCAATCTTCGCACTGGACGATCTTCCGGAAAAGTGGTCCAGCTTCGCCCAGAAGAACGCTGAATATTTCGGCCGGTAACTCCGCGCCCTAGGGCCGGTAAACCGCCGAACTGGTATCCGTCTCCCACACCCGCACTTCCGATATCCGCACCGGCGCGCCGTTCTTCATGCCCGCATTCACCCGATCGTAGAAATACTTGGCGATGTTCTCCGCCGACGGGTTCAGCAAATCGAACGGCGGCAGATCGTTGATGAAGCGGTGGTCCAGGTATTCGATCGCTCCGCCCATCAGGCGCTTCACATCCAGAAAGTCCACCAGCAGCCCGGCTTCGTCCAATTGCTCGCCCGCAATGGTAACCCGCACCCGGTAATTATGGCCATGCACGTTCTCGCACTTGCCCTTGTAATTGCGCAAGGCGTGACCAGCGGCAAAGGTCTGTTCCACGGAGACTTCAAACATCGAAAAATCTTTCCACGTCGCTCAAATTTGTGGTGAATCCATAATCCGGCAGGCTGTCGAAAAACACCTGGCCGTAACGCTGCTTGGTAATCCGATTATCCAGCAAAACCAGCACGCCCCGGTCCGTCTTGCTGCGAATCAATCGCCCGAACCCCTGTTTCAACGCCAGCGCCGCCTGTGGAATCTGATAATCGCAAAACGGATTGCCGCCGTCTTCCCGGATGCGCTGGATACGGGCTTCCACAATCGGGTCGCTCGGGACCGCGAACGGCAACTTGTCTATGATAACGCAGCTCAACTGGTCGCCTTGCACGTCCACGCCCTGCCAGAACGACGAAGTGGCGAACAATACGCAGTGGGGCGTGCGGCGAAACTCGTCAAGCAGCGCGCTGCGCGGGCCGGTACCTTGCAGCAGCGTGGGATAGTCGATTTCGAGCGACACCCGATCGTGCGCCATGCGCATCTGCTGATAACTGGTGAACAAAACAAACGCCCGGCCGCGGCTGTGTTCCAGGATGCGCGTGATTTCCTCCGCCGCCGCCTTTGGGAACGCGGGCGACCGCGGGTCCGGCATGTGCTGCGCCACGTACAGCAGCGCCTGCTTCCGGTATTCGAAATGGCTCGGCACCACCAGCGACCGGGTGTGCTGGATTCCCAGGCGTTTCTCCGCGAAATCGAAGTTGCCACCCACTGCGAGAGTCGCCGAAGTAAGAACCACCGTGTCCAGCTTGTCGAACAGCTTTTCTTCCAGGATGCTGGAAACATCGATCGGCGTGGCTTGCAGAAACACGCCACGGCCGCGCCGCTCGATCCAGTAAACCACCGAGCGGTCGTCGCCCCTGCTCCAGTAATCCAGTTGCTCCCGCAGTTCCTGCGTACGGCGGAAGAGCGGGATCACCTCGTCCGGCGCATTCTTCACCAGTTGCAGGTGCGTGGCGATCAATTCCAGCGCGCGTTGCACGTCGTCGTACTGGCTCTCGTAGCGCTCGAAGAAAGCCGTGTGCCCCTTGAAAACGCTGCGCCCTTCGCTTTCGCCGAACAGCGCGAAGAACAGTCCCGCCCGGTCGTCGAGCGTCGCCAGCACGCGGTCCAGTTCACCCGATCCGAATTGCTTCGCTCTCGAGACGTTGGCGATGTCGCGCACCAGCTCCTGAAACTGGTAGTTGCTCGCGCCCGCGCCGAAGTACTTCCCCACCACATCTTCGATTTCGTGCGCCTCGTCGAAGACCACAGCGGCATACTCCGGGATGATGCCGCCGAACTCGCCGTCCTTCACCGCCAGATCCGCGAAGAACAGATGATGATTGACGATGATAATGTCGCTCTCGTGGGCGCGCTGATGCATTTGCGTCAGGAAGCAACGCTCGAACTGCGGACACTTCTGGCCGGCGCACATCTCGCGGCGGGCGTCGATCTTGTGCCAGGCAGAGCTCGATTCGGGCAGCGTCTTGATCTCCGAGCGGTCGCCGGTCTTGGTGGTCTTTTCCCATTCGCGGATCACTTGAAAATCGGCGATCTCCTCCAGCCCGCTGAGAATCGGCTGCTTCTCGGCGTCGTAGATCTTTTGCCGGCAGGCGTAATTGTTCCGGCCCTTCATGTAGCAGACTTCAAGCGGCTTGTCGAAATGCTTTTGGAGGAACGGGATGTCTTTGTGGAAGAGCTGCTCCTGCAGGTTCTTGGTGCCGGTGGAGACCACTACGCGTTTGCCGGAAAGAATCGCGGGCACCAGATACGCGAGCGTTTTGCCAGTTCCAGTTCCGGCGTCGACCAACAGGTGCTTCTTCTCGGCCAGCGACGACTCGATGGCTTCGGCCATTTCAAGTTGCCCGGCACGGTATTCGTAGCGCGGATGCCATTTCGACAGCAGGCCGTGCCTGGCGAAAAATTGCCGTGCGTTCGGCGATTTGGTTGCCGAGGACATTCCTCTTCATTCTACGAAGAGCGGGAACCGAGCCGTGACCTGGAGTTGTGCTACTTCGCCTTGCGCTGCTTCTGTTGTCCGACGCGGATCTTGAAGTGCGCCTGCTTGGCTTCCTGAAACGCTTTGTGATCGTGGCGCGCTACGGCGTCGCTGAGGTAGCCGTCCACGTCGGTGCCCTTGGGCAGGACCACCATTACCGTGAAGCTTTCTTTGCACTCGGGGCAAAACGGACGAAACCGTTTGACGTTGGGAATTGCCATAACGTTCTTAGAATAACACAGGCCATTAGGCCGGAGTTCCATTTCACTGATGTACCGGGACATAGAGCGTTTGCGCGCTCGCGACACCACCCAGGTTGAACGTCAACGGCGCCAGATCGTTATCCGGTACGGCCGGAACCACCACGTTGAACTGATACAGCCCGACGAAGTTTGGAGTCAGTCCGAAATACTTCAGGTCAGCGGGAGTCTGCCCGATCTGGATCTGCAACGACGTCGCAAGCTGATTTGTCCCGGTGACGATCTGACCCGCAGGGATGACCGGCGTAACCGGCCCGAACCCCACGCCGAAAATCACGATTATTTCGCCAGGCTTCGCCCGACGCGACGCTATGCCCGGGATAGCCCCAGGGGGAAGAACATAGGTTCTATCGCCAAACTGGGCGGCGACGTATTGATTGCCGCCGATCTTGAACAACGGCGGCGCCAGCAGGCCTGCCTGGGTGGCGTTCACCGTGATATTAAATGGCGCGCTGGTCAGATTGCCGTTGGTGAGAGTGATTTGCGCCGGCCCCGTGCCGATGTTCGACGGCAGTTGCGCATTCACCTGTAAGGAGGAGATGAAATCCACGAATGCCTTTTGGCCGCCGATGGTCACCTGTACGCCATCGAGCGAAGTCGGTGCGTTGTTGCCCGCGAAATCGGGACCGGCCCACTGCCGCTGATGGGGCGCCAGATTTGACCCGTAGATTTCCACCCACGATCCCGGCGCCACGCTGGTAAAGCCACCAAATGCGGAGGCGCTCACCACACCGCCGACGGCCGGAGCGCCAGTGCCACCATCCCATGTCCAAGTGTCGCCGTAACCGCCTCCCGAGAACAAAAGGACTTGGTTGTGGGCGGAATCGTAAGTCATTGGAGATTCTCGCGCATCAGGACTGTTTTGCGGGAATTTCTGGGTCCAATTGGAGCCGTCCCAGGTCCACGTGTCGCCGAAAACGTTGTTAACATCGTCTCCGCCGAACAAAACCACCTGGCCGTGGCCAAGATCGTACGCCATGCCATGTAAGCGTCGCGCGGGAGGACTGTTTTGGGCCGTTTTCTGGGTCCAGGTGAGGCCGTCCCAAGTCCAGGTGTCGTTGAGATAACCAACGCCGCCGTCTGTGAGGCTGCCCCCGAACAAGACGGTTTGGCCATGGGTGGAATCATAGACCATGGCGTGGGAAAGCCTCCCTGGAGGACTGTTTTGGGGCGACCGCTGGGTCCAATTCGATCCGTCCCAGGTCCACGTGTCATTGAGCAGGGTCCTGCTTGAACTGAATCCCCCAAATAAAACTATTTGGCCCCGGGCCGAATCGTACGCCATGCCGTATGCATATCGTGCGGGAGGACTGTTTGCCGGCGACTTCTGCGTCCAGTTGGAACCGTCCCATATCCAGGTGTCATTGAGAGCAGTGCCGCTTGCGCTGTATCCACCAAACAAGACCGTCTGGTTGTGGATGGAATCGTAGGCCATGGCGTGGCGGAGCCGAGCTGGAGGGCTATTCTGGGGTGAATGCTGGGTCCAGTTGGAACCGTCCCATGTCCAGGTGTCGTTCAAAACGCTTCCAAACTGTCCCCCGAACAAGAGTGCTTGTCCGCGGGCGGAATCGTAGGCCAGGGCGTGATTACCCCGGGGCGACGGGAAGGTCGACGGAATTTGCCGTGTCCAGTTGGCTGCGGTCTGCGCTGCGATCAGCCCGGCAAACAACGTAGGCAGGGCTACAACGGCGCCCCATTCCGCTATTCTCCTTGCTTTGGTCATCTTCTAATCCTCACTGGCGGCTCGTATCTAGTTGACATAGCGTGAAGCCTGGCGAAAATGCCTCATTTGGGGCTCGGAACTTCGAATTGAGACATTTCAAGGATGGAGGAACAATGGGTAAAGCGTTAAATTCAAACAGTCGATAGACGATCATGAAGTTGGCTCTGAGTTTGACCATGCGGCTGCTGACAGTCGCCACTGTCATGGCCGCTTTGCTGGTTGTCGTTTTCTTCCCCTGGGCCAGCGATGCGCCGCTCACCGCCACGCAGAAGTCTGAACTACAGCGCTACTATGACACCGAGTTTCCCGCACAAGGCGAACCGAGTTCCGCCGAGGATAGCTGGCACAAAATCGTCACCAGCCGCGTGACAGAGTTCGCGCAGCGGTACGGTCTCGGAAACAAGAAAGTTCTGGACGTGGGGTCGGGGCGCGGCTACTTGCAGGATGTGGTGAACAACTATACGGGTCTGGACATTTCTCCGTCGGCCAAGCGTTTTTACCACAAGCAGTTCATCGTGGGGTCGGCCACTTTCATGCCGTTTGCCGATAACGTTTTCGACAGCGCCTGGACGCTGTTCGTTCTGGAGCACGTCGACAATCCGGAGGCGGCGCTCGCCGAGATGCGTCGTGTGGTGAAAGATGGAGGCGTCCTGTTTCTCGCGCCTGCCTGGGATGTATCGCCGTGGGCGTCCGCCGGCTATCCGGTTCGTCCTTATTCCGATTTGGGATTGGGAGCGAAAGCGATCAAGGCGTCCCTTCCGGTGCATTCCTACTTCTGGGCGATTTCGAAGCCACCGGTGCGCTTGACGCGTTACGTGTCTTGGAAGACCTCGGGAGGTCCGGTGCACCTTCACTATCGCCGCTTGACCGCCAACTACAAGCACTATTGGATGGCCGACAGCGATGCCGTCAATTCTCTCGACCGCTACGAGCTTGCCCTATGGTTCTTGAGCCGGGGTGACGAGTGCCTCAATTGCGAGGGGAGCTTGGATGGCTTAATGGCGGAGAATGACGCCCTGCTGATACGGGTTCACAAAGGCATCCAGACCGCGGCGCTGCATTAGATCCGCAAAGGCTGAAACGTCCTGGTGGGCCCTGAAGGATTTGAACCTTCGACCAACGGATTATGAGTCCGCTGCTCTAACCGCTGAGCTAAGGGCCCTCGCGCCTATTATACGATCCGGTGCGTTTGTTAACATCATGGACAGGCCGACGCCATGTCCGGAAAAACCGTTGGGTGGGTGCTGTTTCTCCTGGGCCTGCTGCTGTTGAGCCTGGCGGCTACTCCCTATTCCAGGGCGGCCACGGTGGCGATGATGTCGCTACGCCTGGGTATCATCGCGCTGGTATCGGTGCTCACACTCCGGGAGCGGTATAAGAATCGCGATGATCGGCCCCGAGCCTCGCAGTCCGGTCCGGATGCCGGCGAGAAACTGCTCCAGCGCATGCGCCACTGGTACTACGACGAAAAGAATCCGAAGTGATTCGCACCCTGCTTGCGATATGCTAAAGGGTTACTACTGCACTCTTGGGGAGAGGTTATGAAGCATCTGTCACGTTTGCTCATTGTTCTAGGCGTCACCGCCCTGGTGCTGATCGCCGAAGATTTCTGGGTGAAGAAGCCGTACACCGATTGGAGCGAAAAGGACGCCGCCAAGCTGCTGAACAATTCGCCTTGGTCGCACGATGTGGCGCTTAGTTCGCCGACCGTGGATTCCGGCGTCGCCAGTGCCAGCGGCGGCGGCCGCGGTGGCCCCAGGTCGGGTGCCGGTGAGAATCCCGGTGGCAACGGAATGAATGACCCCAGCACGGGCGCTGATGGCGGGATCGGCGGCGGCGGCGGTGGCCGGCGCGGGGGTGGTGGCGGCGGCATGGGCGAGATCAATCGGGGCCAAGGAGGCGCTTCCATGACCCTGCATGTGCGCTGGCAAAGTGCGTTGCCGATTCGCGAGGCGTTGGTGGTGACTAAGCTCGGCCACGAAAAAGCGGAGTCCGATCAAGCCAAAAAATTCCTCGATCAGACGCTCCCCTACTACGTCGTCGCCGTGGTTGGCCTGCCGCCAGGGTTAGTCGCACGGATGCGCGATGAGCAGTTGCCGGAGTTGGCCAAAGCCACAACGTTGGTGCGCAAGGATAAGGACCCGATTGCGGCTGAAGGCGCGCAAAGGCTCCCTGGTGAGCCGGGCATCGCTTTCCTCTTTCCCAAAACGGCCGCGATCGCGCTGGAAGACAAGGAAGTGGAGTTTGTCTCCAAAGTCGGGCCCATCGAGGTAAAGCGCAAGTTCAAGCTCAAGGACATGGTGATCGGCGACAAACTGGCGCTGTAAACATGTGTCACGTTTTCTGATTGTTCTTGGCGCCACCGCCCTGGCGCTATTCGCCGGCGATTTCTGGGCTAAGAAACCGTATACCGATTGGAGCGAGAAGGACGCCGCCCGGCTGCTGACCAACTCACCTTGGTCCCACGATGTGGTTGTTGTCCTGGAGGGCGGGCCCGCTCGCCGGCTTAGCGGCGGCCGTGGCGGCCACGGTAGCACGGGCGGAGTGGACACCGGCGACATGAGCCCGATGAGCGGTAGCGCCGGAGGCAGTGGCGAAATTACAGGTGGCGCTCGCGCCGCTCGCCCTGAGAATATGGCCGGCGCAAACGGTCCCGATGCTTCCTCCATCACTCTTCATGTGCGTTGGCAGAGCGCGTTGCCAATTCGTCAAGCGCTAGTCGTTTCCAAACTTGGGCATGAGAAGGCCGGTTCGGATGAGGCCAGGAAGTTTGTCGCGCAGCCGATGCCCTATTACGTAGTCGCAGTCGCCGGCCTGCCGCACGCGATGATCGCGCGCATCTCTGACGGTCAGATGCCGGATTTGACCAGAGCCGCCACGCTAGTGCGCAAGGGCAAGGCCCCGATCGCGGCCGAAGGCGCGCAAAAAATCATCGGCGAACCGGGAGCGCTGGCATTCCTGTTTCCGAAGACGCCGGCCATTACGATGGAGGACAAAGAAGTGGAATTTGTCTCGAAAGTCGGCCGCCTGGAACTGAAGCACAAGTTCAAGCTGAAGGACATGGTGATCGGCGCGAAGCTGGAGCTCTAGCCGTTCACTCGTATCGCAACGCCACCATCGGATCCACGCGAGCGGCGCGCACAGCGGGCGCGAGTGCGGCCAGCGTGGAAACCAACAGCAGACAGGCTAAAGGCAGAGCCAGGCTCCAGAAATCGGAGGGCTTCACTTCGAACAACAACGAGGCGACATAGCGCGCCAGTGCGAGTCCCCCCGCCATCCCCGCCGCAATCCCGGCGCCGATTATCAGCAAGATGTCGGAGATCACTAAGCGAACCACTCGCGCTTGCCGCGCCCCGAGCGCGACGCGAATACCAATCTCTTTTGTCCGCCGGACCACCGAGTAGCTAAGCACGCCATACAATCCCACCGCCGCCAGCACCACGGCGACCAGGGCGAAGAAGCCGGAGAGCAACGCCAGCAGCCGCTCGCGCAGCAGCGTGTTTTCGATCTGCGTGGATTGCAAGGTTACGCCGGCGACATGGAGCGCGGCGTTGAAACGCTGGATGTCGTCGCGGAGCGAAGAGATTGCGGACAACGGATCGCCGCTGGTACGCACTTCGAGGGTCGCGCTTAACCGTCGCAATGGTTCATAGACCGTGGGCGCGGCCGCCTCGCGAAGGTTGTTGAACTTCGCATCGCGAATTACGCCCACAACCTCCTGTGCAACGGGCTTCGGGTCGTCGCCGAACTTTTCGAATCGTTTGCCCAGAATATTCTCACCGGGGAAATAGGTTCGGGCGAACGTCTGGTTTACCACCACCGCCGTGGATGCCGGCTCGGTATCGCGCGCGGCGAGGTCGCGGCCGTCCAAGAAACGAATCTGCATGGCTTGGAAGAATCCAGGCGAGACCGCCAGGTATCGAGGTTTCACGGCTTCCGGCTCGCGCCCGGCGAAACGGATGGCGGGAGTCATCACCCAGGCGAAATTGCCTCCAATGAGTCCTTGAGCGGACAAGCTCGCGGCTTCGACATTGGGGAGTTGGCGGACGTGATCCAGCAACTGGAGGGCGGCGATGCGCGCCTTCTCGCCGGCCAGGTCCTTGGCCTGAATGTCGACCAGCACCACGCGGTCCTTGGAGAATCCGAGATCGACGCTGGTGAGCCGCTGGAACGAGAGCAGCAGCAGGCCACCGACGAACAGCACCATGAAGCTGAAGCCGACCTGCGCCGCCAGCAGCGGCCGGAGAATGCCGATCCGGCCCGACTGTTTGCCGCTCCCGGCCTTGAGCGCTTCATGCGGCGAAACGGCGGAGGCGCGCAGGGCCGGGATCAATCCGAACAGCACGGTGGTCGCGATGCCGAGCAGCGCCAGGAACGCGAGCATTCGCCAATCGATGCGCAGATCCAGATAGGCCGGATAACTGGAAGGTGAAAGCAGATTGACGATCGGCGGGGCGGCCCACGACGCGAACGCCAATCCGAGAATACAGGCCGCAGCCGCGAGCAGGCTGCTCTCGATCAGCAGTTGCTGGATCAGGCGCATCCGTCCTGCGCCGATCGACAGCCGCATGGCCATCTCGCGTTCCCGTGCCGCGGCGCGCGCGGTCTGCAGGTTGGCGACATTCGAGCAGGCGATCAAAAGAACCAGCGCAACCACGATGGCCAGTATCCACAAGGGCCGCGTAAACTCCATGCGGACCATGGTCGGCGCGCCGGTTGCGACAGCTCTGAGATTCAACGGGGCGTTGAGAAAGTTCGTCACCACTTCGCTCGGCGCACCGGGCCGCAGTGTTTCCTTCACGTGCTCGCGTCGAAAATTAGTGAACGTGGCCTGGAGCACTTGCCTGACCTGCTCCGCGGTGACACCGGGTTTCGGGCGCGCCCAGACGCGGAACGAGTAAAACATCTCGTTCGGGTTGGCCGGCGGCTCGATAGGAACCCAAAGGTCGGAGGCATACCCTGGCTCGACGCCGTGAAATCCTTTCGCCGCGACGCCGACGATCTGGAGTTGTGAGTCGTTCCAGGTAAGCCAGCGGCCGAGAACGGCGGGACTGCGGCCAAAGCGGCGCGTCCAGAAGTTGTAACTCAATACAGCGACGCCCTGTTTCCCGTGACTGCGGCCATCGCTATCGGTGAACAGACGGCCGAGCGAAGGCCGCACGCCGAGAACGTCAAACCCGTTACCGGTGATCCATTCCGGGCGGACCTTTTCCTCCTGCCCTCCGGAGTCGTCGAAGGTGACTGGACGCAGCGGACCTCCGTAGGTGACTCCGAAGAGGTCGGCTTGCTTGGCCGAGGCATCGCGAAATTGCCGGTATAGCGGGTAGTTGAAAGTATCGTTCTGCAGCGGCCGGCCGAACGGCTCCGGAAAAGTGAACGCGACCAGCCGGTCCGGGTCACGCACCGGGAGCTTACGGAGCAGCAGCGCGTCGATGAGCGAAAACGCCGCGGTGGACGCGCCGATGGCCAGCGACAAGGACAACACTGCCGCGGCTGTGACGGTGCGATCCTTCAGCAGCATCCGCAGGCCGAAGCGGGCATCGTGGAAGATGGATTCCAGCCAGGAGAAGAGCTTGGCATCGCGGCTCGATTCGCGAAGCACCAGCTTGTTTCCGAATTGGCGGCGCGCTTGCGCGGCTGCTTCCCCGGCAGACAGGCCCTGTCGAATCAGGTCCTCTGTGCGCTCCTCAATGTGCGACTCCAGCTCTTCTTCGAGCTCGCGATTCAGGCGGCCGCTGCGGAAGACGTTGGTGAATCGCGATAACCACGACATAGCGTTATCCTAGGCTCGCTGCAAAATGTGGCCGACCGCGGACGTAACGGCACGCCAGCGGGACTCCTCCTGTTCAAGCTGCTTGCGCCCCGCCGCGGTAATTTCGTAGACGCGCGCCCGGCGCTTGTTCTCCGTGGTGAGCCACTTGGCCTTGATCCATCCCTCCTCCTCCATACGGTGCAGAGCCGGATAGAGAGAGCCCTCCTCCACCCGCAGTATCTCTTCGGACATGCCTTCAATCTGCGCAGTGATACCGTATCCGTGCAGGGGACCCCGGCGCGCGAGAATCTTGAGGACCAGCAGAGGGAGCGAGCCTTGGAGGGTGTCTTGCCGAGCCATACTTAGTTGTCTGAGTATGACCGGAAAACGGCCCCGTGTCAAGAGTGGCTCGATATTCTAGGCAGCCTTCACGGTCAACTTCACGCCGACTCGCTTCTGGAGAACTTGCAGAATCGCAAAAAAGTTGACGGTGTTCGGGTTGCCGCGCGGTCCGAGCATGCGATGCAGGCTCTTGCTGGGTTTCTTAAGATCGGCTGCCAACGTCTCGAAGCCGATGGTTGCGTTGATTACCTCGCGTAAGACCGTCTTGCCTGTAACCTCGTCGCCACCAAGATAGGCATTCAGGGCTTCCGTCAGCAGCGCCTTGCGGAACGACGAGTCCTTCTGTGCTCGGCTATAAACTGTTTCCCGAAACGCTTTCGTGAGTGCCATTAGCCATGCTCCTTGTCGCCCTTGCGGCGCTTATATTCCGCCCATGTCGTCTGCGCGGCAGCGATCGCGGCGCCTTGCCGCTTCTTCGCACTCCCACCGACCAGAATCACGAGCCTCTCGCCATCCTTGCCGAAGTAGATCCGATATCCCGGCCCGAAGTCCATCTTGAGTTCGCAGACGCTACCACCAACGCCTTTGACATTCGAGAAGTTCCCTTGACTCAGTCGCGTCAAAGCAATGGTGACACGCGCCGCAGCGACAGCATCCAATCCATCAAACCAGCGGCCAAAGACAGACCGTCCGGAGGAATCCAGGAACTCCTGAACCTCGATTTCCACACCGATCTAATGGTAACACATACGTTACCATCAGAAAACTGTCCTTCGCGGTTTGGAACGCTGATGGTCAGAAGAGCGAGAAAAGCAGGCCGTGCAGCCTACTATTGCTTTTTGCTTTTCGAATGATCAGACAGCGTTGGAGTTTCCACCTCGCCAAGTTCCGCAGCCTTCTTAAAGTACTGTTGTGCAGTTTTCGAGTTCTTTCTCACACCCACACCGTGCAAATAGGCGGTTGCCAAGTTATAGATAGCTTTTGGATCTCCCTGTCGCGCGGCCTTCTTTAGGTGACTTACCCCCACAGCTTCATTGCGGCGCACCCCGACGCCCCTGATGTACATCAGGCCAAGATTTGCTTGTGCGAGCGGCTCGCCGCCGCGAGAACCTTTCTTGTACCATTGGATTGCTCTGCGCGGATTGGGCGCGACACCTTCTCCAGTCTCGAACATCAGACCGAGGTTGCTCATAGCAACAAAGTTGCCCTGTGCTGCCGCTTTCAACAGCCATGTGAGCGCCTTTCTGCGGCTCTTTCTTGTGCCCGAACCCGTGATATAGCAATAACCAGCGAGGCTCTGGGCTAGGGCATCTCCTCGCTTCGCGCAGTCCAGGATGAACGGCAAGCTCTTGTTGAAGTTCCTAACTTTCCCATCAGCATCGAAGGTTCCTTTAGGAAGAGGCACGTGGTGACAACACTATTTCGCCGCTGCTTGCAACTCGGCTTCCGGCAGATTCAGGTGGCTATGATTCCGGCCATAGGCGAAATACATCACGAACCCGATCAGCATCCAGCCGACCGCGGTCAACTGCGTGTAAGTATCCAGCGAGAGGATCATCACCGCGCAAACAATCGCGCCTAGAATCGGCACCAGCGGCACTAGCGGCGTTTTGAAAGGCCGATGCCGGTCGGGATCGCTGCGGCGCATAATCCACACGCCAAGCGACACCAGGACAAAAGCGAACAGTGTGCCGATCGCAGTCAGATCGCCGAGCAAGGACCCAGGAAGGAATGCACCCAAGGCGCCCACGAAGAAGAATAGCGTGATGTTGCACTTGTAGGGCGTGCAGAATTTCGGATGGACGTGTGAGAAAAATTTCGGGAACAGGCCGTCGTTGGCCATGGAGTAAAACACGCGGCTCTGGCCTAACAGCATGACTAGAATCACGGATGAGAATCCAAAGAGAATTGCTATGGTGATGGCCGTGGCCAGCCATTCGAACCCAGGCATGTGATGTTCTACGGCATAAGCTACGGACGCTTCTTTGCCGGCCACCAGGAATTCCTTCCAGTTCGCCACACCGGTGAGCACCCATCCGAACAGGATATAGAGAACAGTGCAGAGGGCCAGCGATCCCAAAATACCCTTGGGCATGTCGCGTCCGGGATCTTTCGTTTCCTGCGCGGCTGTGGACACTGCATCGAATCCGATGAAGGCGAAGAACACGATGCCCGCTCCTCGCAGCATTCCACCGATTCCGTGCTGCATGGCTCCCAGGTGGCCTTCCGTGCCCGCGGGAATGAAGAACGGCGTGTGATTAGCGGGATCAATGAACTTCCAACCGACCGCGATAAAGATCAGAACGATGGTGACCTTGACGGCTACGATGATCGCATTTACCGTTGCCGACTCCTGGGTTCCTTTCACCAGCAGCGCGGTCAGGATGAATATGATCAACAGCGCTGGCAGATTGATAATGCCGTGCGAGCCACCCATGGATTCAAGTGGTGAATGGCACCATTCGTAAGGAATCGCGCCGCCGACCAGGCGGTTCAAGTATTCGCTCCAGGCGATGGAGACCGTCGCCGCGCCCATGGCGTATTCCAAAATCAGCGCCCAGCCGATGGTCCAGGCGGTGAACTCGCCCATCGTTGTGTACGCGTAAGTGTACGCGCTACCGGCGATGGGAATCATCGCGGCGAACTCGGCGTAACAAAGCCCGGCGAAAAGGCAACCGACGGCAGCCACAACAAAGGAGAGCACCACCGAGGGTCCCGCCGATTCCGCCGAAGCCGCAGCGGTCCGCACGAAAAGGCCCGCGCCGATGATCGCGCCAACCCCCAGCGCGACCAGGCTTTTCGCCGTCAGCGTGCGCTTCAGCTCACTATGACTGGCTTGGTTCAACAGCCCGGCCAGTGATTTGCGTCGATGTATGCTCATAAAGCTCCCTAAGATCCTATCACTTCCCGATCACTTGTCTCATCACGCGTAGGAAATTGCCGCCCATGATCTTCTGCACGTCCGCGTCGCTATAGCCGTGCTTGCGGAGCGCCGCCACCAGCGCAGGCATTTTGGAGGCGTCTTCCAGTCCCTTGGGCACATCCGGGATTCCATCGAAATCGGTGCCGATGCCTACGTGATCGATGCCCGCGATCTTCACCACATGATCGATATGCGCCACTACGTCGTCGAGCGTGGCGTTGGCCGCCCGGGGCGTCGACCAGTTTTCTTTTTCGAAGTCCTTGGCGGCGTAATCGTCCAGCGCCTTTCCGGTGAGATTCGGCTCCAGCGACGCCATGCCCGTGATGCTCTCCATCAGGCTTTTCGCGTCCTGTTGATTCAAAAATCCCGCGCCGAAGTTGATGCCGATTACGCCGCCGTTCTTGGCGAGAGCCCGCAGCATGTCGTCGGTCATATTGCGCGGGATGTCGGCCAGCGCGCGGCAGGAGGAGTGCGACGCAATCACCGGCTTGGTGCTCACCGCCAGTGCATCGTAGAACGTCTTGTCCGAAACATGCGAGATGTCCACCATCATGCCGATGCGATTCATCTCCCGCACCACCTGCTTGCCGAAATCGGTGAGGCCGTTGTGCTCCGGCTTGTCGGTGGAGGAGTCCGCCCAATTGTTGTTGCGGAAATGCGTGAGCGTCATGGCGCGGATGCCCATGCGCTGATACATGCGCAGCACGGCCAGGTCGTCGGCGATCTGGTGGCCGCCTTCGAGCGTCAGCACCGCGGCGATCTTGCCGGACTTGACGATGCGCTCCAGGTCGGTTGCGGTGGTGGCCATTTCGATCCGGTCGGGGTAGCGATCGAGCACGCTTTGCATGGCATCGCGCAGATCCAGCGTCTTGCGAACGGCCTCCGCGCCTTTGTAATAGGTGGGAACCCAAAGCGCGAAGAACGGCGCGTTCATGCTGCCTTCGCGAAGGCGCACGAGATCGATCTGGCCGTCGGCGAGGTGCTGGCCGAGATCGGCGTGAGTGTAGAAGACGCGTTGAATAGTGTCGATGTGCGTATCGATGCCGATCCAGCGGGGCGCTTGGGCGTTGGCGGCGAACGTGGCAAGAGCGAGAGCGGCAATGAGTCTCAGCGTGGCGTGCGCACTCTTGCGCGCCGCGTCGCCACTCATGGCGACGCATGGTTCCGGGCGTTCACAAGAGTGTGAACGCGGCACGCAAGAGTGCGTGCGCCACCAGGATGTCGAACTATGGGCTCGTTTCATGACGTGATCTTCAGCGTACCGAATCTATCCAGTGAAAACCGCCAGCCCGGCGGGACCAGCGTCGTCGAGCCATAATCGAGCACCAGCGCCGGGCCGCGCAAACTGGTTCTGGGTAATTCCGACCGATGATACACGGGCGTTGGCCGCCACGCTCCGGCGCTGTGAATCCGGCGCTGCGCCGCCTTTGGCATTGTTTTAATGGACGCGCCCGCCGCCCGTCGAGTTACCAGTTTGGGCTTCTGCACCGCACGCCGTGCCCGCACCCGAATGGTCACGATCTCGATGCCGCGCCCCGAATCGGCATAGCCGTAAACCCTTTGGTGCTCGCGATGGAATGGCTCGGCCGGATTCGCGGCTTTCCACGGCACGGTCAGCTCGTAGCTTTGGCCGGCATAGCGGATGTCGGCGGACCGCAGCAGGTCGGCGCGTGGCAGTTCCTTGCGCGCGACACGCTCCAACCGCTGAAACTCCTTCTCGATATCGGGGTGGTTCAAGACCCCTGCGGCATGATCGCGAACCTGATCTGCCAGCAGCATGCCCAGCGCCGACAGCGCGCCCGCGTATTCGGGAACTAGCACGGTGCGAATTCCCAGCTCGGCGGCGATCTCACAAGCATGCAATCCGCCGCAGCCGCCGAAAGCGACTAGCGCGAAATCGCGAGGATCATGGCCCCGTTCCACGGAGACCAGTCGAATCGCCCGCTCCATATTGGCGTTGGCGACGCGGAGGATTCCTTCAGCCGCGGCGATCCGCGCGATGCCTGCCTCGCGGGCGACGGAGTCCACGGCGGCAGACGCGCGATCCACATCCAGGTGCATCTGCCCACCCACCAACTGGTCGGCAGCAATGCGTCCCAGAACCACGTGGGCATCCGTGACCGTGGGCTGCGTGCCGGCGCCGTAGCACGCTGGCCCTGGGTCGGCGCCAGCGCTTTCCGGACCGACGCGCAGCAATCCGCCTTCATCGATGCGCGCGATGGAGCCGCCGCCCGCGCCCACCGTATGTATGTCGAGCATGGGCACGCGCACCGGAAAGCCATCGATAGAAGCTTCCATGGTTTCGCGCGGCTCGCCGTCGCATAGGCTGACGTCGGTGGACGTGCCGCCCATATCGAAGCCGAGAACGCGCGGGAAGCCGGAAAGCCGTGCGGTTTCCATCGCGCCAACCACGCCCCCCGCAGGACCGGAGAGCACCGTGCGTATAGCATGGCGTCGCGCTTCCCTGGTGGCCATGTATCCGCCATTCGACTGCATGATGGAGATGGAATGCCGACTACTTCGCTCCAGTTCGCCGAGGTATCGATCCATCAGCGGGCCGACGTAAGCATTGATTAGCGTGGTGGAGGAGCGCTCGAATTCGCGGAACTCCGGGCAGACATCGTGCGAGCAGCACAAGTAGCCGAGGCCTTCGAGCGCCGCAGCCACCAGCTTTTCGTTCGCTGCATTGCGATAGGCGTGCAGAAAGCAGATGGCGATGGATTCCACGCCTTCCCCGCGCAGCCGCGCTTTGAGCCGCTTGAGTTCGGCAGAGCTAGGAGTCTCCGCGATCGCGCCATCGTAGTGCGCCCGCTCCTTCACGCCGAAACACATGGTTCGCGGAACTATGGGCACGCGTAGCTTTGGCGTGAGGTTGTACAACTCCGGCCGATTCTGCCGCCCGATAGCGATCACGTCTTCGAAACCTGCCGTGGTGATCAGCGCCGTTCGCACACCCTTGCGCTCCAGCAGCGCGTTGGTGGCAACAGTCGATCCGTGTACCACTTCGGTCTTGCGCGAACCGGCCGCCTGCGCCAGCCCGGCGAGAATCACGCTCGCGGGTGAATGCGGATTCGATCGCAGCTTGAATGTTTCCAGCGCCCCGTTATCGTGGTGCACGATGAAGTCGGTGAACGTACCCCCGGCGTCAATTCCAATTCTCATCGGCGATAAGACATGATAGCTAATGAGTGATTGAGCTCGCCAAAGTCAGCAAAGTATTCAGTGGCAAACGGAAAGTGGTCGCGCTGGAAGATGTCGACTTAGCCATCGGGCGCGGCGAAATGGTTTCCATTGTCGGGCCGTCCGGCTCGGGCAAATCCACTCTGCTGAATCTGATCGGCGGATTGGACACGCCCACTTCCGGGCAGATTCAGATCGACGGCAGCCGCTTGAGCGGGCTTCCGGATGACGACTTGACGCGCATGCGTCGCGACAAGATCGGTTTCATTTTTCAGTTCTTCAATCTGTTGCCCACGCTGAGCTGTCTGGAGAATGTCTCCATTCCGCTGCATCTGCGCGGCTGGGCCAAGAAGAAAATCGACGAGCGGGCGCGCGAGTTGCTGAACCTCGTCGGCCTCGGATCGCGCCTCGATCACCTGCCCGATGAGCTTTCGGGCGGTGAGCGGCAGCGTTGCGCCATCGCGCGCGCGCTTTCGGTGTACCCGCCGGTGCTGCTGGCGGATGAGCCGACAGGCAATCTGGATACGCACACCGGCGCCGATATTCTGGCCTTGATCCGCGATCTGCACGAACGTCTCGGCTCGACGGTGCTGATCGTCACGCACGACATGCACGTAGCCGAGAGCTGCGCGCGGATGATCGCCCTCTGCGATGGGCGCGTGGTAGAAGATCGCGCGGGCAAATTGAGAGTGGACGTGAGCGCCTCCACATGATTCTGCTGAAGCTTATTAGCTGGCCCTACATCCGCAAGCATCTGCTGCGCTGGGTGCTCACCGTGGCGGGAATCGTGTTGGGTGTCGCGGTGTTTGTAGGGATGCACACCGCCAACCAGTCGGTGCTCTTTGCATTCCGGCAAACCGTGGACCGCATTGCCGGCGCAACGCAGCTTCAGGTTTCAGCCGCTGAAACCGGCTTCGAAGAAGACATACTGGACCGTGTGCAGGCGGTGCCCGGTGTGCGCGTCGCCGTTCCCGTGATCGAAGCGGTGGTCAATACCGGCCTCCCCGGCCAAGGCAATCTGCTGATCCTCGGCGTGGACATGACCGGCGATCGCACATTACGCCAGTACGATCTAGAAAGCGGCGACGAGGCGGTGATTGACGACCCACTGGTGTTCCTGGCCCAGCCGGATTCGCTGATCGTCACCGACACCTTCAGCCGGGAGAACAAGCTGGCCATCGGCAGCAAAGTCCCCATGAGCACCATGGAAGGCGAAAAGCTTTTCACCGTGCGCGGCATCATGAAGTCCAGCGGGCTTTCCAGCGCATTCGGCGGCAACCTGGTCATCATGGATATCTACGCCGCGCAGAAAGTGTTCGGGCGTGGGCGCAGGTTCGATCGTATCGATCTGGCGGCGAAAGACGGCGTGCGCGTCGAAGACTTGCAGAAGAAGCTGGAGGCGCTGCTCGGCCCTGGCTTCCAGGTGGAATCGCCCGGGGCGCGCGGGCAGCAGTTCGAATCCATCTCACACATCTACGCCATCACCGCGAACATCACCAGCGCCTTCGCGCTCTTCATCGGAATGTTCATCATCTACAACACATTCCAAATTGCAGTGACGCAACGCCGCTCGGAAGTGGGCATCCTGCGCGCGTTGGGTGCCACGCGGCGGCAAATCCGCACGCTGTTTCTGGGCGAAAGCGTGGTCACCGGGCTCTTCGGATCTTGCGTTGGCCTGCTATTAGGAATCGCCATCGCCCGCGGCATGACCGGCTACATCGGCGCGCTGTTGGGCGAGGTCTTCGGGATCGCGCAAAAGGCCGAGGAGATATCGACCAATCCACGATTGATGATTTTCGCCGTTGTGCTGGGAGTGATCACCAGTGTGGTGGCGGCGTTCATTCCGGCGAGAAACGCGGCGCGAGCGGATCCGGTACAGGCGCTGCAAAAGGGAAAATTCCAGCAGTTGAGCGCGGGCGAGAATCGAGTGCGGCGCGTCACGGCGCTTGTCGTGACCATTCTCGCGGCCGCCTGTTTGTTGCTACCGCAGTATCGAATCCTGCTATACGCCGGCGACGCGCTGGCGGTGCTGGCCGCGTTGCTGTTGACTCCAACTTTGGCCCAATGGGTGACGCGCGCGCTCCGCCCGATGCTTCGCTGGCTGCGTCCCGTGGAGGGAACGCTCGCCGCCGATAGCCTGCTGCAAGCGCCTCGCCGCACGTCTGGAGCGGTTGCCGCGCTGATGCTATCGCTCGCCCTGGTGGTGGCGCTTGGGGGGCTGACGCGCGCCAGTTACGATTCCATCTTCCAATGGATGACCGTCGCGCTCAATCCCGATTTGTTCATCTCGCCATCCGAGAGCCTCACCGCTCGCAGCTTTCGTTTCCCCGATTCCATGGGCGACCAGCTTCGCGCCATCCCCGGCATCGCCGAAGTACAAAGCGTTCGCGATGCGCGCATTCCCGTCCGCGGCGCGCCCATCATGTTCGTCGCCGCCGATATCGAGGCGCTGCTGCGCCGTGCCGTGCTTCCTCCCGTGGAAGGCGACGCGAAGCAGATGTACCGCCTCACCGCGGAAGGCAAGGGCCTTCTCGCGTCGGAAAACTTCGCACTCTTGCGTGGTTTCAAGTTGGGCGACATGGTCAACCTCCCGACTCCAACCGGGACTCTGTCGCTGCCCATCGTCGGCATCGTCACCGATTATTCCGACCAGCAGGGCAGCATCCTGATGGATCGCAGCGTCTACAAGCGCTACTGGAACGACAACACGGTGAACATCTTCCGCGTGTATTTCTCCAAAGGCGCCACCGAAGCCGATGTGAAGCGGCGAATTCTCGAACGGTTCGCCAACCAGCGGCGGCTCTTCGTGCTCACCAATCGCGAAGTCCGGCAGTACATCATGCGGCTCACCGATCAGTGGTTCGGCGTCACCTACGTACAGATCGCGGTCGCCGTTCTGGTGGCGATCCTGGGGATCGTCAATACGCTGACCGTTTCCATCACCGATCGGCGCCGCGAGCTCGGCGTGCTGCAAGCGGTCGGCGGACTTCGCAATCAGATCCGCCGCACCATCTGGCTGGAAGCGCTGACCATCGGTGCGGTGGGGCTGACACTCGGGCTCGCGTTTGGGGCGCTGCAGCTTTACTACAGCCTGAAAATCACCGGTGAAGACCTCGCCGGCCTGCGCCTGGACTACGAATATCCGTACCAGATCGCGCTGGTTCTTCTCCCCGTGATTTTGGCGGTGGCCTTCGTCTCATCGATCGGTCCCGCGGAATCCGCCGTGCGCGGCTCCCTGGTTGAGGCATTGGAATATGAGTAAATACTTTGCTTGCGCCCTTCTGCTGGGCAGCTTCCTAGCCTGCGCGCAAGACCCGCGCCAGATTGTCGCCGAGTCGCAGAAACGCGCGCAATCCAAATCGCAGCAATACGAAGGAACGCTCGAAGTTGTCGGATCGTCGAACAAGATCAGCCTGAAGCGCTGGGAGTTCGAACGCATCGGCACGTTCGGCGCAAGCAAGGCGATTCTCCGTTTCACCGCCCCGGCTGAAGTGAAAGGCGTGGCCATGCTGATCGTCAATCATCCGGACCGCGCCTCGGACCAATGGATGTGGACTCCCGCCATCGAGCGCGATCGCCGCATCGCGCTGCAGGACCGCTCCACGCGATTCTTCGGCACCGACTTCAGCTTCGAGGATCTGGAAGAGCGCGACGTCAACCAATTCGACTACAAGCTCCTGGGCGAAGCAACCGTCGATGGCCAACCGTGCTGGAAGATCGAATCGAAACCGAAGGAAGGGAAATCGTCGCAATACACTTCGGTGGTGCTCTCGGTCCGCAAAGACATCTACGTCGCAATTCAGATTGAGAACTACACCAAAGACAAGCTGGTCCGCCGCATCCACTACAGCGATATTCAAAAGCTGGACGACATCTGGACCCCGCGCACCATGGAAGTCTTCGACACCACCCGCAACAGCCGCACGATCTTGAAACTCGAGAAACTTCGCTACAACACCCCATTGAAGGAGTCCGACTTCACCCTAGAAGCCCTCCGCCATGGCTGACGTAGCGCACGCACTCGTGCGTGCCGTGTCGCCACTCCTGGCGACACTAGTGTTCGGGGTAGTCGCCCACTCCCAAGATTTCAAACAACGCGGCTTCCTGGAAACCGGTCTGACCCTATTCCCCGAAACCGCCCCGAACGACAGCGCCCACGCAATCGGCGCAGCTCTGCTCCGCTACGAAGCCCAATACAAAGCCGCGCCCTGGCTCCGATTCTCCACCGCACTCGATGCCGCCTTCGACACGCACCAGCAAGTAGAGCGCTCACTCCGCCTGGACTGGCAGGACCGCTCCCTCCAACGCCCCGCCCTCTCCATCCGCGAACTGAAAGCCACCATCTCAAAAGGCCGCCTCACCGCCGAGCTGGGCAAGCAATTCATCCGCTGGGGCAAGGCCGACATCCTGAAACCCACCGACCGTTTCGCCCCAAAGGATTTCCTCAGCGTCACCGATCCCGGAATTCTGCCCATCACCGCCGCCCGCGGCACCTACGACACCGGCGTCGATTCAGTGGACCTCGTCTGGCAACCCC
>DASQGY010000134.1:0-21640 GCA_035632375.1 Bryobacteraceae bacterium
CCCTCCCAGCGGTATGGCCCCCCCGCCCCGCCTGCTCTACCTTGGACATTTGGGCCACCATCTCACTCCCGCTCAACTGGACGCGATCAAGCAGTTCGACTCCTGCGCTTTGTCCAATGCGATCGAGGAATTCGGCCTGCGGCTCCGGAACGAGGGTTACACAAAACCCGGCCTGCGCTGCATATTTCCCGAACTTGGTCCCATGCTCGGATACGCGGTAACCAGCCGGATCAAGACCTCCAATCCTCCGCCGGCAGGTCCTTACTATTACGACCGCAACGACTGGTGGGGCCTGATGCTGAAGCAACCCGCTCCGCACGTGGCCGTGATCCAGGATGTCGATGAGAAGCGCGGCATCGGCGCATCGGTCGGCGAAGTACACTCCAGCATCCTGCAAGCGCTCCACTGCGTGGGCGTGGTCACCGATGGCGCGGTGCGCGACCTGCCGGCTGTTCGAGCCCTGCGGTTCCCGATGTTTGCCTGTCACGTATCCGTGTCCCACGCCTACGTTCATATGGTCGATTTCGGTCACCCGGTCGAAATCTGCGGCTTGAAGATCCACTCGGGTGACCTGCTGTATGGCGATTGTCACGGCGTTCTTTCCATTCCGCAGCAGATCGCCGGCGAAGTCGCGGCCAAAGCGGCCGAGCTGCTCAAGAAGGAGCGTACCGTGATCGATCTGTGCCGTTCGCCTGAATTCACCATCGACAAACTCCGGACCGCAGTGAGGGATCTCGAATGAGACTTGTAACAAGTTGGGGAAGGTCGCGTGCAAGAAGCGGGGGAGCGAAGAGTGGGGACAGCCTACCTGTTTCGCACGACCGGAATTGGCCTGCTGTCAACGCCTCGCCTGCGCGGAAACAGGCTGGCTGTCCCCATTTTTCGTTTCCCCGCTTCTTGCGCGCGATCTTTCCCAACTCGCTACTGGCCCTGGTTTGTGTCCTTCTACTCGCCGCCTCTTCGTGCAACCGCCAACAGCCGGCACATGCTACCGGCAATGCCGATGCGCCCGTAGTCGCCGTTGCCAAGACCGTTACCCGCGATCTTTCGCACGACGTGGTGCTCACCGCCGAATTCAAGCCGTTCCAGGAGATCGATGTCATGGCGAAGGTGGCCGGCTACGTCAAGGAGATCTACGTCGATGCCGGCGATCGCGTGAAGCAGGGCCAGCTTCTGGCCGTCTTGGAGATCCCGGAAATGGCTTCCGACATCGCCCGGGCACAAGCCAGTTTGCAGCGCGCCAAATCGGAGGTGGCGCGGGCGAACGACGAGTTGCAACGCGCACAGGCCGCGCACGAAATGAATCATCTGGCCTACGTCCGCCTGGAAGCTGTCAGCAAAACCAAGCCGGGTCTGGTCGCCCAGCAGGAAATCGACGACGCCCATAGCCGCGATCTACAAGGGGAAGCGCAGATATCCGGCGCGCGATCGGCCTTGACCTCCAGCGAAGAACAGGTACGAGTGGCCGAAGCGGAGCAAACCAAAATCAAGACCATGTTCGAATACACCCGGGTCACTGCGCCCTTCGCCGGCGTGGTCACCAAGCGCTTCGCCAACACCGGCTCCATGATTCAGGCCGGCACCGCGTCCACTACCCAGGCGATGCCGCTGGTGCGGCTCTCGGAAAACAGCCTGCTCCGATTGATTCTTCCCGTGCCCGAATCGCAAGTGCCGTTGGTGAAGATTGGCAAGTCCGTCAGCGTCAATGTTCCCACTCTGCATCGGACATTTGGCGGGAAGGTAGCCAGGTTCTCGGATGAGCTGCAGCTCACCACGCGAACCATGGACACCCAAGTGGATGTGCCCAATCCGCAACTGATCATCGTGCCTGGCATGTACGCCGAAGTAACTTTGGCCGTCGATGAGAGCCTCAACGTGCTGGCGATTCCGCTGCAGGCCTTGGGCGGCACCGAGGAAAAACGAACCGTGTTGCTGGTGAACAAGAGCGGCCAGATCGAGGAGCGGCCCGTGCAAGTGGGCATCGAAACCGCCAACCATGCCGAGATCAAGTCGGGTTTGGAAGCCGGGGACCTGGTGGTGGTGGGCAGCCGCGCTCAGTTGCGGCCCGGCCAGCAAGTGATTCCCAAGCAAGTGGATATTTCGGGAGCGAAGGGAGGCGCATAGATGTCCCGGTTCGCCATCGCCACTCCCTACCTGATCGTTGTTCTCTGCCTGGTGATCGCGGTGGTGGGAATCTCCAGCGTCGCGCGCATGCCGGTGGACATGTTCCCGCCGATGAACATACCCGTCGTCGTAGTAGCCACGTTCTACAATGGCATGCCGCCCGAGCAGATCGAGGCCGACATCACCAGCCGCTTCGAGCGATTCTTCACCCTGGGAAGCGGCATCGAGCATATCGAGTCCCGATCGCTCACCGGTGTCAGCATCATCAAGGTGTTCTTCCAGCCCGGCACCAATGCGGACTCCGCCGTCACGACGATTTCGAATCTGGCCATGGCCCAGTTGCGACGGCTTCCTCCCGGCACTCTGCCGCCGGTAGTGCTCAAGTTCGACGCCTCCAGCCTGCCCGTCTGCCTGGTAACGGTGAAGGGCGTAGGCCTCACCGAAACGCAATTACGCGATTACGCGCAGTTCGCGGTGAGAAATCAACTCGCCGGCGTTTCCGGCGCTTCGGTTCCCGTGCCTTTCGGTGGACGCTATCGCCAGATCATGGTGTACGCCGATCCTTTCAAGCTGGAAGCGCACCAATTGAGTCTGATGGACGTAGTTCGTGCGGTAAACGAATCGAACCTGATCCTGCCCGCGGGCGACGCCCAGATCGGCCCGCTGGACTACAACATCTACACCAACAGCCAGCTCAGTACCGTGGGCGAGATCGACAATCTGCCGCTCAAGACCGTGGGCCAAGCCTCCGTCAAGGTCGGCGACATCGGATACGCCAAGGATGCGCAGCAGATTCAGACCAACATTGTGCGCGTGGACGGCCAGCGTTCCGTGTACCTGCCGGTGCTCAAGCAGGGCGGCGATACCAACACCATTGCGGTGGTGGATGGAGTCCAACAAATGCTGTTGCATTTGGTGGATGTCCCGCGCGAGTTGGTGACCAAGGTGGTTTTCGATCAAGCCCGATTCGTCAGAACCGCCATCGCCACCTTGCGCGACGAAGGTGGCATCGGGCTGTTCCTTACTTCCATCATGATCCTGGTGTTCCTGGGCAGCATGCGCGCCACAGTCGCCGTGTTCTTCTCTATCCCAATTTCGGCGCTGGCTACCTTCTTCATCCTGTGGCTGGCGGGCGGCACCGTGAACAGCATGGTGCTGGGTGGATTGGCGCTGGCGTTTTCGCGTTTGATCGACAACTCGGTGGTGGTGCTCGAAAATATTTACCGGCATCTGGAACTGGGTGAGCCACCGGCTGTCGCCGCTGAGAAGGGCGGACAGGAGGTGGCGCTGCCGGTGCTGGCCGCGACCCTTACCACGGTCGTGGTCTTTTTCCCGGTTACTTTTTTGTACGGCGTCAGCAAGTTTCTGTTCTCGGCCTTGGCCGTCGCCGTCGTAATCTCGCTGTTCGCTTCCTACATCGTGGCACTGACGGTGGTGCCCCTGTTCTGTGCCCGGTTCATCAAGAGCTCGCACGGCCATCACGATCTGGAGGAAGCAATGGGGCATCAGCCCAAGGGCCTCGGCACGCGCTTCAATCTGTGGTTCAACCGCCGGTTTGAGAACATGCTGAACGGTTACGACAAAGTGGTCGGAATCACGCTGCGCCGCCCCGTTACAACACTGGCCGCTTTTGCCATTGTGTTCGCCCTCTCACTCGCACTGTGGCCGCGCCTCGGTCTGTCGTTCTTTCCGCGTACCGATGCCGCCCAGTTCGTCATCAACCTCAAAGCTCCCGCCGGAACGCGTCTGGCTATCACCGATAGCGAGGTCGCCAAGGTGGAAAACCTGATCCGCGAAGTAGTGAAGCCCGAAGATCTCGGCATGATCGTTTCCAATATCGGAACCGCCGCCGGATACTCCGCCATCTACACCAGCAATTCACAGATGCACACGGCAACTGTGCAGGTGGCGCTTAAGGAAGATCACAAGATCGGCAGTTACGATTACATGGCGCGGGTGAAGAAACGCATGGAAACCGATCTGCCTGAGCTTTCCAGCTATTTTCAATCCGGCGGGCTGGTGGACGCGGTGCTGAACCTGGGCCTGCCCGCGCCGATCGACGTGCAAGTGGCCGGCACCAACATGCGGGCGGCTTTCGATACGGCGCAGACCATGGCCTCGCGTATCCGGAAACTGCCCGGCGTCAGCGACGCCTTCATCCCGCAGGATCTCGACTATCCGGCGCTGCAGTTGGATATCGATCGCGAACGCGCCAGCGAGTTGGGGCTGTCGCAAAAAGAGGTTGTCGACAACCTGATCACGGCGCTGACGTCGAACCAGATGATCGCGCCCAGCTATTGGGTGGATCCGAAGACCGGCCAGGATTACATGTTGACCGTCCAGTATCCGGAGCGGCAAGTCAACAGCCTGCTGGATCTCAAGGCCATCGCGCTGCGGTCGGGCGGCCATTTGCTGCCGGCGCGCCTGGATTCGGTGAGCCGGATCGCACGCATCAAGTCGCCAACGGAAGTGGACCATTACCAATTGCGGCGGGTCATGGACATTTACGTCCGGCCGGCCGGCGAGGACTTGAATGCCATCGCTAAAGCAATCGACGGAATCATCGCCGACACCCAAAAACCCGAGGGCGTGACGGTGGAGCTGCGTGGAATGGTGCAGGGCATGCGCGCTTCTTTCCGCAGCTTTGCGATCGGCCTGCTGCTGGCCGTAGTGCTGCTGTATCTGATCCTGGTGGCGCAGTTCAGGTCGTTCCTGGATCCGTTCATCATCCTGCTGGCCGTGCCCCCGGGCTTGGCCGGGGTGCTGCTGACCTTGTATCTAACTGGCACCACGCTGAACGTAATGTCGCTGATGGGTGTAGTGATGCTGGTCGGCATCGTGGTATCGAACAGCATTCTGATTGTCGAGTTCACGCGCCGGTTGCGCGCCGATGGTATGGAGTTGACACGTGCCGTAGCGATGGCCTGCCGGGTCCGCCTGCGCCCGGTGCTGATGACCTCGCTGGCTACTATCATCGGCCTGCTTCCCATGGCGCTCAAGCTTGGGGAAGGCAGCGAATCGTATGCGCCTCTCGCGCGCGCCATCATGGGTGGGCTGACCGTCTCGGTGATCCTGACCGTGTTCCTGGTCCCCGCCGGCTACCTCTTGGCTTACCGGAATCGACACGCATGAAATGGCCATGTCTCATCTTCGCCGCCACAGTCTGCTACGCGCAGCCAACTGCGCAAAAACTGACGCTCGCCGAGGCCGAGAAGATGGCACTCTCCACGCATCCCGCCATCCAGTCCGCGCAGTTCAACGCCCAGGCCGCCGGGCAAGTGATCACGGAGGCCAAGTCCCCCGAACTGCCGTTGCTGTTCGGAAGTGTGACGGGAGCCGGTGCGCTCAACGGGAGCCGGCTCGCCGCGGGAGCGTTGAACAACCCCGTCATCTATGACCGCCTGGCTTCCGGATTCACCGTCAGCCAACTGGTCACCGATTTCGGCCGCACGGGCAATCTGGTCGCCACCGCGCGGCTGCACGCCGACGCGCAAAACCAGGTCACCGAAGTAACCAAGGAGCAGGTGCTCCTGGCCGTGGACCGCGCATATTTCGCGATCCTCCGCGCGCAAGCCGTGCTCACCGTGGCCGAACAAACCGTCAGGGCGCGGCAACTGGTAGCCGATCAGGTGAAAGCGCTCACCGAAAGTAAACTGAAATCGCAGCTCGACCTCAGCTTCGCCAACGTCAACCTGGCGGGCGCAATGTTGGACCTGGCCGATGCGCAGAACAATCTTGAATCGGCGCTGGCTGAGTTCGACGCCGCACTCGGCTTGCCGGCCCGACAGAACTTCCAGCTTGTCGAGGAGCCGCTGCCTCCCGACTTGTCCAGCGATTGGAACGAGCTGGTGGACACCGCCATCCGCAAGCGGCCCGAGCTGGCCAGCCTGCGCGCCGAACAAGGCGCGGCCGAGCATTTCGCCGAGGCGGAGCGCGACCTCAGCCGTCCCACCATCAGCGCCCTGGGAAGCGTAGGCTATGTTCCCACCAGCCAGGCGGCCCTGCGCGACCATTATGGCGCGGTGGGAGTCAACCTCAATATCCCGATCTTCAACGGCAAGCTCTTTCGTGCGCGGCAGACCGAAGCGGAACTGCGCGCGCAGGCCGCCGCTCGCAACGTGAAGGATTTCGAAAACCGCGTGTCACGCGATGTGCGGGTGGCTTACCTCAACGCGTTGAATGCCTACAAGCGCCTGGGCCTCACCGCGCAACTGCTGGATCAAGCCAAACTGGGCCTTGATCTCGCACAGTCACGCTATGATCTCGGCCTCGGCTCCATCGTCGAATTGAGCCAGGCCCAACTGAACGAAACATCGGCCGAAATCGCGAGCGCTCGCGCCAAGTACGACTACCAGACCGAGCGCGCCGTTTTGGCTTATCAGCTAGGGTCCGTCCATTGAGCCATGTTCGGAAAACGCAAGAGCCAAGCCCTGAACGCTGAGCCTCGCCTCACCGTGCTGGCGATTACTACGTCCGCAAGCGATCGCGAACTGCTGCGTCAAATCTGCGACGGCGCAACTTGGGAAATTTCATTCGCCGACGACGTCGATCAAGCCCTGGGCCGTCCGGCTGGAATTGTGCTCTGCGACCGCGACCTCTCGGGGATCGACTGGCGCCAGGCGATCCAGCGGCTGGCCACTTGCCCGCATCCGCGGAAAGTGATCCTGGCGTCGTATGTGGTCGACGACTATCTTTGGGATGAAGTGATTCACTGCGGCGGCTACGATGTTCTGCCGAAACCCTATCGGGCGCAAGAGGTGATTCACACCATTCAGTTCGCCCGCGCGACGGTCACGAAATCACTCCCTTCCGCACCGCATAGAGAATAAGCTCGGGCACGCTGTGCAGATTGAGTTTTTGCAGAATGTTGCCGCGGTGTGTTTCCACCGTGTACAGGCTCAGGTTCAACATGGCCGCCACTTCCTTGTTCGACTTCCCCTCGGCCAGCAGTTGCAGGACTTCGCGCTCGCGCGTGGTGAGCAGCTCATAGCTGTCCTCGACGCCGCGCTGTTCCAGTCGGCGCATGTAATCCTCCACCAGCATCTTGCTGATGGCCGGACTGAAGAAGGCTTTGCCCTCGCTCACGGCTCGGATCGCGTTCAACAGGTCGGCCTCCGCGGAGTCCTTCAAGAGATAAGCGCGCGCGCCGGATTTCAAGGCGCGCAGCACGTAACTCTCGTCGGAATGCATGCTCAGGATCACGATGGCGGTCTGCGGCCATTTCGCGGAAATTTGGCGCGCCGCTTCGATGCCGTTCAGGTTCGGCATGGCGATGTCCAGCACCAATACATCGGGCTTGAGTTTGTCGCAGATCTCCACCGTTTGGCGGCCGTCGGCGGATTCGCCCACCACCTCGAAGTTAGGTTGGCGCTCCAGCAGCAGGCGCAGCCCGTTGCGCATCACCACGTGGTCGTCGGCCAAAACGATGCGAATCATTCGGCCGACCCATTCCTACAGGCCTTCAAGGGAAGGCCGATGGTGAGCAGTGTGCCGTGTCCGGATTCGGAAGCCACTTGAAACGAACCGCCCAGGTGCGTGACACGCTCCTCCATTCCCAGCAGTCCCAGGCCGCGCGAGTTGCGCGCATCGAATCCGTGGCCGTCGTCTTGAATGGTGAGCAGCAGGTTGGAGGCTTCCTGATGAACGGTGACGCGCACCATTTTCGCCGCCGCATGCTTGGAGCAGTTGTTGAGGGCTTCCTGCACCACGCGATAGACGCAGGTCTTGTGCTCTTCCGGCAAATCGTCGGCGACATGATCGGCGGCCAGGTCTACGCGCATGCCGGTGCGCTTCGAAATTTCGCGCGCCTGCCACTGGAGCGCGGGAACCAAGCCGAGATCGTCCAGCATGGACGGCCGAAGCAACAGCGCCATGTTGCGGACCACCTCGACGCTGCCCTCGGCGAGCTTCCGGATCACCTCGACATGTCCGCGCAGTTCGCCCATCATCCCGCTGGCGAGAGCGGCCGAGAGATTACCAAGCTCCACCAGAAGGGCGGACAGCGACTGTCCAACTTCATCGTGCAATTCGCGGGAAATGGCCCGTCGTTCATTCTCCTGTGCCTCCACCAGGCGGGCCGACAGCTCTTTCAACTCCTCGCGCGCCTTGGCGATCTCGGCATAACGCAGCGCTGCCTCGCTTTCCAGGCGCAGGATTCGGGACACGCTGAACGCCGCGAGCCCCATTCCTAAGCCGAGCGTAACGGCCAGCGTGATTCCGAGCCGAAGGCGGAACTGCGCGAACAAGTCGCCCACCTGCTGATTGCCCGCGTTCAATTGCTGCTCGTTAAAGGCGGCGATTTCATCGGCGATGCCCAGCATGGTGGTGCGGCGCGGATAGACTTCGTTGCGCCAGAATGCGTAGCCGCGCTCGCGGCGTTGTTCCGGGCTCCAGCCAAGCGTGGGATTTAGGATACGCCAATAATCCTGCAGCTCCTGTTGCAGCACGCCGAACGCCGCGGCTTCTTGAGCGGGCAGAAGTTTCTCATAGCTTCCGAGAGCCGCATCCATCTGCCGGCGAGTCTGCTCCAGCGACGCGCGGTGCGTTTCGGCGGCCCGGGCCTCGGGCTCCAGCAGGTAGTCGCGAATGAAGGTCCCGGAGAGATAAAGATCCGAGCGGATCTGATCGAGCGTGCGATTGCGGTGGACGAAATCGTTGCGGATGCGCTCGTTGCGCGTCTGAATCTGGCGCAGGATGGAGACCGCATCAAAGCCGGCGAATGCCATCAGGACAAGCAGCCCGCCAAATCCGGCAAGCAGGACGGCGCGGGTGGTTAGTCTACCCATGCGAGGATGTCCAAGTAGCGGCCATTCGTTACGGTCTCCTTTGAGTGTACCGCGAGTCGTCAAGAAAAGAAGAGCGGACTATTCTATAAGTAACTGATTCTAAATGATACGGTGTGCTGTGACCGGGTCGAAAATCAGGTTGGGCCGAGAATCTTATTGACAACAACATTGTTGTACAACATAATTGTTGAGCAACTAGATAGTTGGTTATGGACAAGATCGCGCGCCTAGTTGAGGACCACTTCCCATGGGGACAGCCCGGTTATCCTCCGAAACCGGCCGATCCGGCGGACAGGACGGCCGAGGCAGAAAAGTGGATCGCAGGGCGATTGCAGATTCGTTCGTTGGACAACGTTGCCCTGGCGCTCCATGCCAGAATCCAGAAGATTGTGGATGAAGTAGAGTCGACTTTGCCGGCGACGGAACGGCCAAGATTCTTCTATCGGTCGGACGTCTCGCATCTGGTGAAATCGCCCAAGAGCGTCCTGGACAAGATGGTTCGCGAGTGGAAGCCAAAGGATGGAGCGCCCAAGGTAGGATTCGACGATTTCCTGGAGAAGATGGATGACCTGGTACGATTTCGAATCGTCTTGAACTTCCTATCCGACGTAAAGGACGTTTGCGACAAAATCGAGGAGCCGTATAAGTGCAAAGCGAGCGAGCGGAGCCGGCTAACGCCAGCGCAACAGGCGCTCATGGGTGAATTCAGACTGGACGGCAATCGCCTGCGGAATCTAATCCGAGCACTTCCAGCGGAACGCCGAAGCGCGGAGAGGTGCCGCAAAGGAGTTTTCTTCCTGCCCGATTCGAGCGTGAAGATCGAGGTGCAGATCCAAACCATGCTGCAGGAGGCTTGGGACAAGAAAGATCATTTCCTAATCTATGAGCGGAGACGGCGTGGAGACCGCATTGATGAACATCACAGCATTGAAATCTATGCCATGAGCGAACTGCTTTACGTCGCCGATTTGACCTTCGATCGATTGCTCGACGCGATTCGGCATCCCCGAAGAAAGAAAAAGTAGAGAAGCCCAATGCGTCTACGAAATGAGAATCTGAAGACCGGGAAGGCCTTGGCCTGGATTGATCCGGCTGGCGTTCGGCGATCGCGAGTTCTGCTGTTCCTGATCGAAGGTGCAGACGATATACAAGCGCTCAATGAGATCGAGACTGCCGGACGCAGCCGAATCGAAGAGCGCCGCTACGAGGGCTTCGCGTGGTATCCGATCGCCGATCCAGGCCAGATCTCTCTGGTGGACCAGCGCCTGTACAGCGCGGATATCCGGCGGTTTGAGGCGCACGAGTTTCGGGATCTCCAGCAGGAACAAGTCTCGCGGTTGCTCAGCCCGCTCATCGATCACGTTGCTAACGGAAGCGTCGAACTTCTTCCGCGAACCGGGGGCGCAGTGGGCGGGCCTGCCGAAGGAATTCAGTTCCTAAACAGAACGGCTGAACTCGCCGAGCTTGAGGATTCCCTCCGAAAGGGAATGAGCTTTTTTCTTCAGGCTCCGCGGCGCATGGGCAAAACGTCGGTAATGCGGCGGCTGGAATCTACGCTGTCTGAAGATTTTGAAACATTGTTCTTGAATCTGGAACGGAATCCCCGGCCAGAGGAATGCGCCGCGCGCCTCCGGTCGGAGGTTACAAAGGAGGGACTGCATGCCGCCCGGCGCGCCGCAAAGGAGAACGCGTACCAAGTCTTGCACGATTCAGTCGCAAGTCTGTGCGAGCGCGCCGGAAAACCGATGGTCTTCTTCGTGGATGAGCTGGTTGCCGCGCTGGAGGCCATCAAACAGGAGGCCAAGGATGAAAGTGCTCGGAGGCAGCGAACCGTGTCCTTTCTCGCCGCGTTGGGAGGACCGCTGAAGCTTTACGGTGCACGGATGGTGGTAGCCGGCTCGATTAACTGGCTGGACTATCTCGATTCCGAACTTGGTTTGAAGCAGCAGGAGCTCCCCGGTCAATTCGCCGACCTGAGTCGCCGGATTCTCAAGCCGCTTGATCTTGAAGATCCCGAATGCGAACTGCGCCGCTTGCTGCTCGGTTCGGCGCTCGTTGCCGAGCCGGAGGATATCGCTTGGCTGTGTGAGCACGTGGACTTGACAGTCCCTTTTCCCGCAGTCAAGTTCCTGGATCAAGTGGCTGGTGAAACGAAGGCATCTGGAAACGTCGATGTGGCAGAACTCAAACTGCTTCTTGAAGAATTCCTGCGCACGACGGATGCATTTGCCGACTTTGACGAACACCTGAACAAGAAATCCCCAAGCAGGGAGGCGACTGATGCGATCGGCGAAGCTTTGACGGCAATCGCGAGGGAGCCGTTTGAAGTCGGCGTAAGCCGAGAGCGCGTCAACACAGCCCTCTTGCATGCGGGAGGGAAGAGCGCGAAAAAGCTGGACACCTGGCTACGAGAGACCTTTCCAGTAATCATTGAAAATAACAAGGCCCGATTCGCATCGCGCCTCTTTCGTCTCTGGTGGCTGAGCCAAGTCGGGGAGGCCTCTGCCGATGAATAAGGCGTTGCCGCTAGCTTACAATCCGCGGAAGGAATCACCCGAAGTCTTGGAAGCGATGCTGGTGGGCCGCGACGACATTCTAAAGGAACTGCAGGACGACCTACTTGCCCAGCGAACGTCAGCGAGCCGCCAACACTGGTTGATTCGTGGCCCCCGCGGCATGGGCAAGACCCACCTAGTGGCCATCCTATATCACCGGATTCACCGTGTTCCCGAACTGTCTTCCAGTTTCCTTCCTGTCTGGTTGAGTGAAGAGGAAGCTTACGACGCGTATTCGGCCGGCATGCTGTTGCTGGCGATTGCCAATCGCCTCCTGGAGGAACTCGAAAAGGCCGGCGATGCAGGGGCTCCGGCCTTCCGCGGCGCACTTTCCGAAATCCGAAACGCGGGAGACGATCCGGGACTCTTCCACGAGGTCTGCGGATTGTTGAAGGAAGCGGCATGTGGGCGTGGCAAGATTCTGGTGGTCCTGATGGAGAATCTGGACGCGTGGCTAGCGAACATGAGCGGCGAGAAAGGAAGAATGGAAGCCGGACGTTTGCGTTCCCTCCTTTCGGACGACAAGGAATTCCTCTTCATTAGCACGACCCCGACGCGGTACCTGGCCAAGCTGTCGACCCCAGGGTCGCCGTTGTTCGGACATTTGCGCGAGCGCAAGCTGCAGCCGATGTCGGAGGATGACATTCGGGAACTATTCGGACGGCTCAATCAGCTAACTGGGGCGGAAATGCCGCTTGCGGGCGACCAGGAGCGGCCGGAACATCGTTTGCGGTGGCGAGTGTTGCACCGGCTGGCTGGAGGAAATCCACGCGCGGTGGTGATGGCTTATTCTGTTCTTTCGGGAGCTTCGGGAATCGCGGCTATGGTCGACGAACTGGAGCGGATGCTGGATGCCCAAACAGCATATTACGAAGCTCGACTAGAGAAGCTCGCTCCGCGGGAACGTGCGATCTTGAAAGCGTTGGCAATGTCGTCCGAGAACCTTACTATTTCCGAGATGGCTCGGGTAAGCCGCCTTCCAGAGCGTTCGCTATCCACACAAGTGAAGCGACTGCTGGATGAAGGGCACATGGCTCCCGCGGGAGACCGGCAGGGTAAGGGTTCGGTATTTGAGCTGGCCGATGGGCTGTTCCGGACCTGGTTTCACTACCGAAGCGGTCGGCGGACATTGGAGCCGTTGGTCCGATTTTTGGCGTTATGGCACACGTCAACTGAGCTGGAGTCGACGCTGGCATCTCTGACTCTGAAGTCGGTTCCGGGGAGACTCCTCCTGGAACGCGATTTGATGGAGGCGACGGCGATCCAGATTCAGTCGGCGCTGAAATACGCCCGCTCGCCGGAAGGTGTGGCCGAACGAGAGCAGTTATGGGTTGCTTGCGAAAAGGGACCCGGTCCGTCTCACGAAGCGCCCCCATCGGCGGAGCTAGTTGAAGCGCGGCGAGCGTTGACTGCGGCATTGGAACAGTTGGATGCTGGCGAGATTCTAGAGAGCATCGCGAGCCTTCGCGCTTTTATTGTCCGTTTCGATGAGAGCAGTGAGCCGACTTTGCAGGAGTTGGCCGGAGGGGCGATGGTCAACCTCGGTATCGCGCTGGGACGAGTCGGGCGGACCGAAGAGGCAATCGCCACCTGTCGCGAGGCGATTGCACGCTTCAGCAACGAACCCGCGCAGCAGGGGCCGGTCGCACGGGCGACGGTCGGCCTCGGCATAGCGCTTAGTCAAGCGGGCAGAAGCGAGGAGGCAATCACTACCTATCGCGACGTGATCGCACGTTTCGTCGACAACAAGCAGCCGGACCTTCAGGAACTGGTCGCATGGGCGATGTACAACCTCGGCTTCGCGCAGGAACAAGTCGGGCGGCGTGAGGATGCAATCGCCGCCTATCGTGAGACGATCGAGCGCTTCGACAACAGACAGCAGCCAACCCTGCAGAAGCCTACCGCATGGGCAATGGTCAACCTCGGCCTTGCGTTGCGCCAAGCCGGGCAGATCGAGGAGGCAATTGCTATCGATCGCGGGGTGGTCGTTCGCTTCGGAGAGAGCAAGGAGGCGGCGCTTCAGGAGCAGGCCGCACGGGCGATGGTCAACCTCGCCGGCGCGTTGGGACAAGCCGGGCGCATCGAGGAGGCAATCGCTACCGATCGCGAGGTGATCGCACGCTTGGCGGACAGCAAACAGCCCGACCTTCAAGAGCAGGCCGCACGGGCGATGTTCCACCTTGGCGTCACGCTGGGACGAGCCAGCCGAAGGGAGGATGAAATCGCTACGTACCACGAGGCGATCGCGCGCTTCGGCGAGAGCACGCAGTTGGCCCTCCAGGAGCCGGTCGCACGGGCGATGGTCAACCTCGGCGTTGCGCTGGGAGAGGCCGGGCGGATCGAGGAAGCAATCGTTACCAATCGCCAAACAATTGCTCGCTTCGGCGAGAGCAAACAGCCGGTGCTACAGGAGCAAGCCGCAGCGGCGATGGTCAACCTCGGCGTCGCCTTGGGACAAGCCGGGTTGATCGAGGAGGCGATCGCTACCTATCGCGAGGCGATTGCACGCTTCGGCGACAGCAGGCGGCCAGACATGCAGGAGACGACCGCAACGGCGATGTTCAACCTCGGCGTAGCGCTGGGGCCAACAAGCGAGGGGGCTGTCGCTGCTTATCGGGAGGTGATCGCACGCTTCGGTGAAAGCAAACCGCCGGCCATTCAAGAGGCTGTTGCAGTGGCGATGGTCAACCTAGGCTTCGCGCTGGAAAAAAGCGGAGTGATCGAGGAGGGAATCGCTACCTATCGCGAGGTCATCGCGCGATTCGGTGACAGCAACCAGCCGGCTATGCAGGATATGGTCGCAACGGCGATGGCCAATCTCGGCCTCGCACTGGGACAAGTCGGCCGGATCGAGGAGGAAATCGCTACTTATCGTGATGCGATAATACGCTTCGGCGAGAGCAACCGGACTGTTGTTCGGGACCAAGTGACGCGTGCGATGTTCGAACTGGCGATCTTGCTTTTTGCGCAAGAACATTATCCCGAGGCACTGAGAGTGGCCGAACAGGTAATTGATCGAGGCAAGTCGCCATCGGAGTCAACCGGATTGGAAATGTCGGTCCAAGCCAGATTGATCGTCGCCGGATCCGAGTATGCAATGAAACACTCAACCGAAGGCACCCGGGCCCTAATGGAGGCGTTACGGCAACTTCGCACCGTGCACAACTGGTCCTCAACGTTGCTCAATATGGTCCTCAGGCCAGCTTTCGCCTTCTCGCCATTTTCGGCTCTCCACGACATCCTGAGCGAAATCGCGCGACGTCCGGAGCCCGAAGTTAACGAAATGGCGCGGCACTACGGGTTCGTACTCGAGTTATTGGAAGCTGAAGAGCCGGCGAAGGGGAAGGCCAAAGTACGTCTTGCAGAGCGCAGGCAACGCGTGCTCGAGCGCGTCCCACCGGAGCTTCGGGAGACGGTGATTGAGAAGGCGAAGTTCATTCGCGAGATGCGCAAAGGCGAGACGACGGTCGAAGACTGACTACGCTCGAAGGTGTACGCCTTCAGGCACTAACGCCGGCTGCTGCATCTCACTGCTGTCCTGCTGGAAAACCGCCGTGAAATGGAACGCGCTGCCGGCGCCTGGCTGGCTTTCCACCCAGATCAGGCCGCGCATCAGATTCACCAGGCGGGCGCAGATGGTGAGCCCCAGGCCGGTGCCGCCGTATTTTCGAGTGATGGAACCGTCCGCCTGCGTGAAGGCCTGGAAGATGGACTCCTGCTTCTCGGGTGGGATGCCGATGCCGGTATCGCGAACCTCGAAATGGAGCTTCACCAGCCCGTCACCGCGCTCCCGCTCATGAACCGAAACGGTTACCTCGCCGCGATCCGTGAACTTGACGGCATTGCCGATTAGATTGCCGATCACTTGCCGCAGCCGGCCGGCATCGCCGACCAGATCGTCCGTGGTATCGTCCTGGACTTGCCAGGTCAGCCGGAGCTTCTTCACCGCGGCGGACGACACAAAGGGCTTGCAAGTGGACCGCAGAAGCTCGCGAAGCTGAAAACGTCCCTCCTCCAGATGCATCTGTCCGGCTTCGATTTTGGAGAAGTCGAGAACCTCGTTGAGCAGTCGCAGCAGCGAGTTCGAACAGTTCTGCACGGTCTCCAGGTTGTCGCGCTGTTCCACTGAGAGCGGGCTATCCAGCGTCAGCTCCGTCATGCCGATGATGCCGTTCATGGGCGTGCGCAGCTCGTGGCTGATGTTGGCCAGGAACTCGCTCTTGGCGCGATTCGCGGACTCGGCCAGCTCCTTGGCGTGCTCCAGAAGGCGGTGATCGTTGAGCGCCGACCAATACCGCTCGTTGAGAATCCGCCCCAGGACGATCAGGAAAACCAGAAAAATGCCGCTCAGCAGCGTCAAGGTGTAGCCAGTCTCACCGCCGACATATAGCTCGGTGGCGATGCAGGGTGCCAACATGATCACTTGGTTGCCAATGACCAGCGAACGGCTGGGTGCCAGAACGATGAGCGAGTTTGGGCAACTTCCGAGAAGGCAAAACAGCAGTATCATCCAGGTCAAACTGGGAATCGGATAGAGCACGATCGACAGGCCCGTGAGAAGCCCCCAAATTGCCGCCGGGACAGAGATGCAACAGGAAAACAGAGCCCTCCAAAGGCGCGGACTGGCCGAATAGATACGGTCTTTTCTGAGAATCAGGAATAGCCTGGCGGCAGTGGGGAGCAGAATACCGGCTACCGCGATGGTGGTGGAGATCGGGTAGTCCTGTGGATACCGGGTGCGCCACAGCAAGAGCGCAACCAGGATGGCATAACCCCATACGCCCATGAGGCTCCGGCTGGCCAACTCCTGGTCGGCTTGCTGCTGGAGTTGATCGTGGTCCGGATATCGGTCCAATCGCATCGCAAGTAATCCTACTCACATATCGGCATTAATTTTGTAGGGGATTAGCTGACTAGCTAGGGAATACACGGAAGTCTCTAGATCGCGGCCGTCCCTAGTACTAGCGAACGTCGAGATTGATGGAGGCTTTAGGTACGCCAGAGGATTGAGCCGTCAGCGTGATACGGCCCTGGCGGGTGGTGGCTCGGAGGATGGCGATACAGCGGCCCTCGAACGCCTGGCGCTGGGAGGCGCGATACGATTCGTGGCTGGCATTGTCGGCATTGTCGACGGCCGCGATGATGCCTGGGCCGGTGATTCCAAAGGTGATGAGGTTGTCGGCGGTTGGGACTTGGACGCCATTGCTGTCGACCAATCTAACGGTTACATAGGCGACGTCGTTCCAATCGAAGGCGAGCTTGGCGCGATCGGTTGCAAGTGAGATTCGGACGGGTTCCGCTGCGGTGCATAGCTCATCGGTTGCGACAACCGCACCCCTGTTCTTGCCAATGGCTTTGATGATCCCCGGCTGGAACGGGACGCGCCAGGTGCGGGCCGAAGCGTCGGCCGGAAGAGGCTTTGAGCCGAACGATTGTCCGTTGAGCTGCAGTTCCACTTCTTCGCAATTGCTGTAGATTTCGACATTCTCGTTGTGGACGGCGGGGTTGGCGGGCGACCAATCGTCGAACAGCGTTCGAAAACGCCGGCGAGGCGTTGGTTCGTAACCAGGGTCGGTGGGAGCGGCTTGAGAAGGAGCTACGCGGCGCGTAATGTGAACCATCGGCTTATCGGACCACCAGCTCTGGCGCTCATAGGCGATCGGCTTGAATGCGCCGGTGCGATCCAGCAATCCGGAGCCCGCGGCGACCAGCGGCCAGCGGCCTGCCTCGCCCAGGTAATCGATACCGCTCCACAGGAATTGGCCGGAATAGGGAGCGTTGTCGCGGAGGGCGAGCCAGACGTCGCGGCCCTGCTGATTCTCCGTGCCGAGGATCTTGCGCTCAGGCTTGGCGCGGTGCGCGGCCAGGATCTCGTTCTCGCGATAATTCTGGCCCACCACGTCGAGCATGTCGGCCAGCCCGTTGTCGTAATCGTGGCTGACGTTGGGACGGAAGAGCGCTTGCGTCACGGGCCGCGTGGGGTCGGCAAGGTGGAAGACATCCAGCAGCGTGCGCAGGATTCCCTTGGCCAGATCGGCTTTCGGCGTGTCGTGAATTTCGTTGCCGGCGCTATAAACAATGATGCTGGGATGATTGCGATCGCGGCGTACGGTGTCGCGCGTATCGATGGCGGACCAATCGCGGAAGTAGAGATGGTAATCGTAGCGGTTCTTGGCCACGGTCCAGCAATCGAACATTTCGTCCATCACCAGGAAGCCCATGCGATCGCAGAGATCCAGGAACTCGGGTGCGGCTGGATTGTGCGCGGTGCGGATGGCGTTGACGCCGATGAGCCGCAGTTGCTCCAGGCGTCGTTCCCAGGCGCGAAGCGGAACGGCGGCACCGAGAGCGCTGGCATCGTGGTGCAAAGCGACGCCTTTGATTTTGAAGTTGCGTCCGTTGAGCCAGAAGCCGGTGGCGGGGTCGAAATGGAATTCGCGTATGCCGAAGGGGACGGTTTCGTCATCCAGCGTTTCTTTGCCGGCGTGGATTTTCGCGACTGCGCGGTAGAGGGCCGGATGGTCGAGGTCCCAGAGTTGCGGAGTCTTGATGTCGATATCCTGAGCGAAGTCCACCGATTTTCCGGGCTCGACGGGCTGGGGTTTTGTTTCGATGGTACCGGCTGGTTTGCCCTTGGGGTCGAGGATGGTGATCTCGAGCGCCGCTGTACGCGCAGCGTTCGATTGATTCACGACCGTGGTTTGAACCCGGACCGTAGCTTCGCTTGAAGTGATTTTCGGCGTGGTGACGAACGTGGCCCAATGGTCGATGTGCACGGGATTGGTGACCACCAGCCGAACGTGCCGGTAGATTCCAGCGCCGGTGTACCAGCGCGAGGCGGGCTGTGCGGAAGTATCAGTGCGGACCACGAGGAGGTTTTTTTTGGCGCCGAAGTTCACGTGACCGGTGAGTTCATATTCAAAGCTCACGTAGCCATAGGGCCGCTTGCCGAGGTGGAAGCCGTTGATCGAGACCTCGCTGTTGGCCATGACACCGTCGAATTCAATAAAGACACGGCGTGCGGCGTAGCTGGCTGGCAGCGTGAACTGTCTGCGGTACCAGCCGACACCGGACGGAAGGAATCCACCTCCGCCGCCGGTAGGATTCTTCTCGTCAAACGGACCTTCGATGCTCCAATCGTGCGGCACGTTCACTGCTCGCCAGGTTGCGTCCGCGAACGAGGGGTTTTCGGCGCCCGCTGCGTCGCCCTGGAAGAAGCGCCAGCCCGAGTCGAAGGAGGTCGTGACTCGCCCGGCGTCCGCCGCGGCGAGCGATATCGCAACGAGCGCCAGCGCCGCAATGCGCGCGATCATTCCGCTTTCGCCACTTCGGCGGCGAACACGTACGTTGGCCCAAACATGTTCGAGCGGAACACCACCCACTTGGCGTCGGGCGTGAAGCTGACGTTCGGCTCCAGCCGATATTGATGTTTGGACATGTTCACCAGGCGCTCGGCGCGGAACACGCCCGGCTTGACGAACGTCTTCTCATCCAGCCCGCCGCGATTGGCGATCAATTCCGGACGGAACAGATAAATCCACTTTCCATCGGGAGCATGCGCCACTTGCCCTTCGTCGCCGCCGTCGCCGCAGAAGAGCTTACCGTCGCGCGTGACATTGAAATGGATGGACCACTCGTTGCGCTGCAGGTGATACCAGGTTCGTTCGCCCGATTGGACGTTGTAGCCCGCCAGCCAGAAGACCTCGCCGCGCGGAGTCTGCAGATCGTACCAGATGGTGCTGCCGTCGGCGTTCCAAAATTCGTGACCGAAGATCTCCATGTTCATAGTGCGGTTGTGGACCTTGGTGATGTTTGTGCCGTCGGTGCGGATGGTCCAGATGCGGTCGACCTTATGCCAGGGCCCTTCGTGGCAGAACATCAGCAGCGTGGGATCGGAGGGGGAGAATTCCAGATGATTCAGCCAGTCGGTGCTCTTGAGAATGGTCTTCGTTTCGCCGGTCTTCACGTCGATGATGAACAAGCCCATGGGCAGATGGGCGGCCAGGCGCTGCTCCATCATCTGGCCTTTATTGCGCGGCTGATTGAGGGTTTGCGGCGCGGGGGGCGCGCCAGCGTTGTACTCCTGGGCCGGCGGACCTTCGGTGTATGTTCCAGCGAGCAGCGTCTCGTCGGCGTTCACCGTGGTGACCGATCCGCGCGGCGGAAGCTTGGCAATCTCACGCGTCACACCGGAGTCAACGTCGGTAGCGCAGACTTTCCCATCCTTGATGTAGTAGACATTCTGCGTCTTGCGCCCAGTGACGATAATGCGCACGCGCCCATGCACGACGGCCTTCGCGTGGTGAGTCGTAAGGTCGAGCACGGAGATGCCGTCGGGCGTGGTGTAAACCATTTCCTTCTGGTCCGCGGTGTAGCCGTTCTGATTGAAATAAAGACTGGCGCTGTTTGGTTCGTTGGTGAGCCGGACGACGCGATGATGCGTATCGGGATCGATCCAGGATTCAGGTGGCGCAGTCTGGGCGAGAAGGGGGAGGGCAGCCGCAACGAGCAGCGTGATTCGTCGCATGATCCTGATTGTGGCATAGGCGGCGGGAGTGAGCCCTGGATTCGGCGGACCCGCCGCCGTCGATTAAGCGAAGTTTACGTTATTTTGCAGACCAGTTTCGCCAGTACGTTCCAGCAGCCGAAACAACGCAGCCCGCTCGTCTGCCCGGGTTCGACGGCGGATGACAATGACGATGCCACGATGTGGCCGCGCGGTCGCGAGATGGAGAAAGTCGTTCCGGTTGCAGGTTAATAGCACGTAATCGCGCTCGTAGGCAAACTGGAGGACGGCTTCGTCGGAGGAATTACCGGGAAGGGCTTTACGCAAAAGCGTGACTTCGTGGTTGAGTTCCTCGAGCAAGTAGCTCAGGTTGTCGGGCACATCGTGGTCCAACAAAAACTTCACTCTGAAGCCGGCGCCGCCATCTGCCTGGCAACGAGCAAGTCGATCTCCCCTCGATGATCTTCATAGTAGGCGAGACACTCGTAAACCTGAGATCTGGTCAACTGTGGAAAACAGTTTGCCGTCAATGTGTCAATCGTTTCGCCGTTCTGAAACAAGCCGATGACGTCATGAACGGCAATCCGGGTACCTTCTACGATTGGGTTCCCGCTCCGTACACCCGCCAATCGGACGATATAGCGATATGTCTCCGAGATCGGGTTCATACTTGGATGGTACGGCCCCCTTCATGTGGTGTCAACTTCGGTGGTCCGCCAAACTGTTTTAGTGGGCTACCTTCAGATGCTCGTCGACGCATTCGTCGATCAGCAGCCAAATTAGTCGCGTGCCAGCAATAGCTGCTTGGCTTCTTCCAGCGCTTGCAATGCGAGCTCGCGTGAAACAGTCGGAAAGCCCTCCAGGAATTCATCCAGCGTGTCTCCGCCCTCGAGATAATCGAACAGGGTCTGGACGGGCACTCGCGTTCCTCGAAAAACGGGAACACCGTGCATTGTTTCCTCATCTCGCGTGATCGCCGACATCATGTCCTCATTGTTGGGCGCATGTTGTGCAACCCCCGTCAATACTCCATCTTCTTCATGGTTGCTTCGAATCTTGCGGCATGGCTTTGCGCAAAACCAGCAAGAGCGGCGTCTCAAGATCAGCAGCCTGAATCACGTGCTCCATTGATTCATGCTTGCCATCCCTGGATCTCGATTGAATTCGATAGGCGACGGAACCGTACTTTGTGGTCGTGAAATTGCCTTTTGAGTCTGTCCAGAGTTGAGCGGATGAATAACCGCCCACCGGACGAAAGAAAACATCGACTCCGGGCGCCGGTCTGCCATCTTCATAAACTACCGTTCCTCGCAATCGAACGGTTGGCCTTTCGGGCGGAAGGGTAAATACTATTGGTGGTGGCTCGGGCACGTCTTGACCGATTTGGATCTCGATAGCTTTCGTTACGTCCGACGTTCCCGGATAGTACGACCGGCCGTAGGGTTCGTCTGGCTGACGATTGATGCCAAGATCAACGCCCACGCGATAACGACCCGGGGGAAGTTCATCAGTCACGAACGTCCCATCCACCCGGGAAATTGCGGCCACCGCAGTCGGGTTCCCGATATCGACAGGCTCAATCTCGACAGCACCTCCAAAGTGCGTTCCATCTGGGTGAACAACAGTTCCCCTTATGCGTGCTACTCCTGGACGTGCTCTCTCTTGCGGTG
>DASQGY010000135.1:0-12392 GCA_035632375.1 Bryobacteraceae bacterium
GTTGCAGAAGTTCGCGCGCAAATAAACCGGGGACAGTCAGCCTGTTTCCGCGCAGACGATGCGTTGACGACAGAAGAATTCTTGTCGCGCGAAACAGGTAGACTGCCCCCGGTTTATTTGCGCGCGAACTTCTGCAACTTGGCATACGCCGGGCGTCACGCAGCCAATTGACGCTCCTACTTCCCATAACGCCGCTTCGGGCCAATCAACGAGTCGGCGACAAACCGTCAATATGGATTCGTAAACGCTACGGCGTCTGGGATTTTTCGAGCGCCACATATGCTACTCTCGGACCGTAGCGCGCGAAGGAGGCTTACGTGGCAAACAGTTTTGGCAGCGATATCATATTTGAAACGGAAGACCCGCAGAAGGCCGCGGCTTTTTACGTTGCACAGCTCGGATTTGAGGTCACTGACGTAAAGCCGAACATGATCAGCCTCCATGGCAATTGCATCAATATGTTCATCGAGCGTGGGACATCGTTAGGGCCGGTATTTGAAATCACTGTCGATAACGTCGAAGAGGCCAAAGTGCGGCTTGTCAAGAACGGCTGCACGATCGTCAAGGACGAGCCTGAGTTTCCAAGGTGCTATGTCAAGGACCCTTACGGATTGATTTACAATCTGACAACTTAGGAGACGCCGCCCTCTGCCACGATGTCGTATCGGACGTGGCAGGACCACAGTGCGGGGTTTTGTGGAACGGGAGAGTGAAGATGCCGTCGGCTTCCCGGCCCGCTTCGGCGGAGCGGTGGAGATGAAATCGGCCGAGCACCGACGCGTAATCGGAGCCGAGCAACTTCATTTCGAGATCCGCCGGGTAACGCTTGAGATAACCGGCCAGCAACTGGGCGTGCCCCTTGGTGACGGTGGCGCTGACGAAAGTGGTTGCATCGGATTTGTCGTAGCCGTCCGTGAAGCCTGGGGTCCACTTAGAATTATCGATAGCCGATCGACCCAGAAGCGGCTCCATCGGCGCTAGACCACGCTACAGCTTTGTCGGGCGTCACGCAGCCAACTGAGCTCCACGTTCCCATAACGCCTAGGAACCGAAATGATCCTTTCTGGCGTATTAATCTGTATGGAGGTTATGAGGCGCCTGTACACCATCCTTTCCGCCGGTCTCCTATTGGGGGGCATCCTTTCGCCGGCACAGTCAATCAAATCGTCTCCCGTCGACTTCGACGATCGCGTATCGGATGAGAACTCACCAGCCTACCTCGATTTGCTTCGCCTGGTCTGCTCCGGCGTGAAGGCCGACCAAGATCCGAAGAGCGTTGTAGTGGCGAAGTGCTTGCCACACCGGACGTTCGGCGTTGCAGACGAGGCCAGCAATTGGGAAGGCGCCTCATTCAGCGATCCGCAGTTGCTCCCTGCAGCCGGTCCCCATCAGGTTATGCTGGGCTTCAAATCTACCGGCGAGTCACAGGCCCTTGCCGTCGCGCTGTTCGATCTCGAACCGCGGCCGAAGTTGCTCGATGCGATTGAAATCACCGGGATGCCCGACAACACACCCAGCCTCATCGCAAAGCTTTCCCTAACAGGTGGCGGCACCATGCTTACCTTCACTTCCGTGCACGGCAACACGAGTCTGGTTGTCGAGCAGGATACCCTGGTCACTCTTCGCGGTAATCGCCTGGAGTCAGTGGTGACACTCCAGTTTCAGCAGTGCTGTGAAAAGGACGATGTCGAGCGCGTGTTCAAGGTCAGCGGCTCCGCGGATCTTATCCAGGTTCGCGTGATCGAGCACACCAAGCTCCGCCGGACGTACGCGGCCTCTTACCAATGGAACCCGGCAACCAAGCGTTACGGCGCTCTGTCCAAGGCGCTTGACCGGTTCACTGTCAAATAGGGGGCGCCATGCGATTCCTGTTCCTCACGACCTCTATTTTGTGGGCTTCCATCGCGTGGGGCCAGAATGGACGCGATTGCGCGACCGCCGCCAGTGTCTCCGACAAGGCGATCTGCTCCAACGCGAAGTTGAAGACGCTGGACCAACAGTTTGAATCGCAGTTGAAGCAAACACTCGAGGCCGAGATTATTTTCGATTACGCGGATCTTGACCGCTTCAGGAAGCGTTGGGACGGAGATGTGGCGCGCTGCGCCAAACCGGACGACGAGGACTGCCTGCGCGCGGCCTATGAACGCCGTTTCACGTTTCTGAAGTACCTGCGGATGTCCGCTGCGCTCGAACCGCGGCTTCCCGCGCCCGCCGCGCTATTACCCTCCTTGCAGACTCGCGTGGCCAATAACCAGAACCTGTTCGAGCTGCTGACCATGGATCCGGTGTTGGCTCCGGTTACAGCGTCACTGATCGGCGCAGACTGGAGTGGTTGGGCGGAGGTGGGAACGCAACCTGAAGCCCGCCTGGTGGCGGTGCCGGGAGGAGGGTGGCTGATCGGGAAAGGCTCGATCAAAAAGGCAGATTCCCGGGAGGAACTGTACATTGCGGTGGATCTGCGCCATGCCCAATTGTCGGTGCTCTACTATCACGACTACACCGGCGAATTGTATGAACCGTACCGTGCGTTGCAGTGGGCAACGACGGCGCCCTCATGGCCGGCCGAAGCCACCAGGATCCTGAAGCCGCTGGGCGGAAGAGCCTGGCTACCCGAAAACGCTCGCACCGTAGGTTTGCCGTCCACACGCCTCCAGCCTTTACCCCGAGGGAATCCGGACGAGATTCGGGATGGGTTCGAGAGGGCTTCGCTGCTCTGGGAGGATCTTTCGGAACTTAGCTTGATCAGCCAGATCGAATACAAGCAGTTCCGTGCGGCGATGGACAAAGATGCGGAAGAGTGCGGCAAAGAGCCATCGGCTCAGGCATGCCTGAAGCGCCGGCTGGAAGAGCGCACGGTGTTTATCCGCAGCGAACGTATCGCGCAAGGATTGGATCGTCTCCCGGCGAACGCCCGCCTGGACCTGGCAAAACTCTCGACGAGCGCGTTGCAGGGGCTCAGAACGCAAGATCTGCTGGCGGCGCACCCGGTGGTCGCGCCTTTGGCGGCCAGCGTGATCGGACGCGACTGGCTTTCCTGGACGGAATCGGCGATGCCCAACACGCCAGGAGACGAAGTGGAGGTTGAACCCGGCGGCCGGTGGGTGATTGCCCGCGGCTGGCTGATCAGCAACAGCTTGAACCGCGACATCTGGGTTGCCATCGACACGGTGGATTGCCAGCTCTGGATCGTCAGGCTGGAACAGTATGCCGAGCAACCGAAGCCAGAGATCCGATGGGCCTCGACTGCCGCTGGTTGGCCTGCAACCGTAGCCAAGCTGTTCGCGGAGCAGGGTCTAGACTGGGACGCGGCGTTGGTAAGGCAGGTTGGACTACGCGCGACGAGGATACGCAAGTGAGTATCTGTCTGATCTTGGTCCTTTCTATCGCAGCGCCGGCGCTCGGCGAGTTTCCAACAATCGCTCGCTAGTGCCAAGTTGCAGAAATTCCCGCGTTACAGGGGGCCGAAACGGTCTTCTGGTTTACTCGGAGAATGGTCAGGACGGCGGCCGAGCTCATGCGAATCGCCTCACCTGGCGTGAAATACCGTGCAAACGCCCCATATGTCGGTTCGAGGAATCTAGCCCACTGTTTGCCGAACGCCGACCATAACAGACGAAGGTTTCAGTGGCGATTCTCAGAGGCCCCGTTGTGAATGACAACGTCCTTTATCATTCAATATCTGGGTTGGCAAGCTAAAAGAGTTTTTGGACCACTTGTCCGAAATCGACACTTTCCGGCCACGTGCCAGAACAGGGAGTTGATCTGACTTGGAGAAACCGTTTCAGAAGGTATGCGGAGGGTTCCTCGAGTACCACTCGGGATGCAGATCTCACTCGGATCAAATTCCTGAAAGTTCCCGTGTTTGAGATCGGTCACAAGCTTATGCCGCACTCAATTCCGCGAGCCATCACGCCGTTCGAAACAACGAATCCCTGTCGTGGCGCAAGTTCGACCGTGCGGTCGGGCAGGTGGATCAGCAGCTTTCCCTCTACCACCTAGCAAAATCCGCCGTCATCGTCGTGCTTGTGCCAGTGATACTCGCCTGGCACCACGCCTCGGCGAACCACGGCGCAGGCATCGGCGAGCGCCCGCTCGTCGATCAGTTCGCCTTGCTGGCAATGAATGTTCAGCCGCGTTTCGTGTGGATAGCTTGTCGTCTCGCTCATAAGAATATGTGTCACATCGTTATTCGGTTCGCAAGGCCGTAATGGGGTCCACGCGCCCCGCGCGACGGGCCGGCAGGTAGTTGGCCAGAATGCCGATCGCCACCAGCGTGACTCCCGCGGCCGCGAAGACGCTCGCGTCGGTGGAGCGCACTTCGAACAGCAGCGCAGCCAGCAGACGGCCGGAAAGCGCGGCACCGGCCGCTCCCACGGCCAGCCCCGCCAGAATCGGAACCATGCCCTCGCGCAAAACCATTTGCACCAATTGGCCGCGTGTCGCTCCCAGCGCGGATCGAATGCTGATTTCCTTTTCGCGGCGCACAATCGCATACGACGCTACGCCGTACACTCCGATACTCATCAGCAATAGCGCCACCACGGCGAAGCAGGCCAGCAACGACGCCGCGAAACGGCGGTCGCCGACGCCGTCGCGCATCAGTTCGGTCATTTCGACGATCGGCGAGACCGGTAAGTTGGGATCCACCGACTGAATTTCGCGCGGCACGGCACGGTTGAGCATGGCGCGGTCTCCCGTGCCGCGAACCAGCACGCCGAGGTTCCGTCCGGGAGTGGTGTACCCGGGAATCTGGTACAAGCTGGTGTAAACGTGCGGAACATCCTTTTCATCCAAGCTGGCCAACTTCACGTTGCCGACCACGCCCACCACCGTAAACCAAGGCGTCGGCTGCACGACGCCTCTGCGGATGGTTCGCGTGGAGCGAATCCGTTTTCCGATGGGATCCTGCGCGCCCCAGAAATGGAGCGCCGCGGCCTCATCGACCAGCACGACCAAGGGTGATTTCAGGTCATCCGTCTCCTGAATCACGCGTCCCCGAACCAGCGGCGCGCCGATGGTCCGAAAGAATTCGGGCGTCACGGAGACGGGGACCGCCGTGGGTGCGTCGCCGCTCTCGGGTACGCCCTCCATGCGGTATCCGTTTTGGCGGAGCACGCCCTGCAGAGGAACCACGGTGGATAACGCCGCGTTCTCCACGCCCGGCAGGGCGCGAAGGCGCCGCACCGACTCGCGAACGAGTGCGGTGCGCGTTTCAATCTTGTCGTAAATGTCGATCTTGGGATCATTGGGCACCGGCAGAGAGACGCTTCCCGCCACCAAATGCTGCGAGTTGAACCCCGGATTCACTTGCAGAAGATTCCAGAACGTCCGCAGCAACACCCCCGCGCCTACCAAGAGCATCAACGACAACGCGACTTCCGCGCCAATGAGCACCTGGCGGACTCTGCCGCCATGCCGCGATCCGGAACCGCCGCGCTCGCGCAATCCGGAAAGCGATGGTTCCACCTTTCCGGCCTGGAACGCCAGCACCAGTCCGAAGAGCACGGTGGTGAGCAAGGAGAGCGTGAGAGAAAACGCCAGCACGCGCGCATCGACATGAATATCGTTGAGGCGCGGAAGTTGCGAGGGCAACATGGCGATCAGCGACTGCAAGGCGAGCGTCGCCACGCCGACGCCAACCGCGGCCGAAAACAGACTCAGGACCGCCGATTCGGTGAGCAGTTGCCGGACAATTCTCGCGCGGCTCGCGCCCAACGCCAGGCGCACGGCGATCTCCCGTTGCCGCGCGGACGCACCGGCCAACAGAAGATTGGCTACATTCACGCAGGCGATCAACAGAATGAACGCCACCGCCAGCAAGAGCGAAATCAGCAGCGTCCGCGTATTGCCGACGACAACCTCCTTCAACGGAGTCATGGAAAGCGTCCAGCCTGAGCCGGCCGGATAATCGCTGGCATAGTCGCGGCGCAGCGAGTCACTGAAGGTGGCCAGCTTGGCCTGGGCCTGGGCGAGCGTCATCCCCGGTTTCAACCGGCCGATGATGCCCGGCAACCATCGCGCGCTACGCTGCGGCGGCGGAAACGGATCGCCGCGAAAGCCGGCGGAGACGTATATGTCCACCGTAGCAGCGCCGGCCGACGAGGGATTGTGAAAGTCCGGCTGAAGCACGCCCACGATGGTGTACAAATCGGTATCGATCCGGATTTGACGGCCGAGGACGGAGCGTTCTCCTCCGAACTCGCGGCGCCAAAGGCCATCGGAGATCACCTGAACATTGCCGAATCCTGGCGCGGTGTCGCCGGGGTCGAGCAGGCGGCCGAGTTGCGGGCGCGCCCCGAGAATATTGAAATAGTTGGGACTGACCACGCCAGTCTCCAGCCGCTCGGGATGCTCGCCACCGGTCAAGTTGCCCGGCCCTTGATATACAACCGAGACCGCCGAGAAAACGCCGGCGCGATCCCGCAGGTCGTCGAACTCCGGAACGGAAAAGCCGACGCTCTGTGCGCCCAGCCCGCGCAGATCGGCGTGCAACGTGACCAATTGCTCCGGATCATGAAACGGGAGCGGCCGCAAAAGGGTCGCGCTCACGACACTGAAGATCGCGGTATTGGCGCCGATTCCGAGCGCCAGGGTGAGCAACACCGTCGCGGTGATGCGCGGCGACTTCCACATGGTTCTCAAAGCGAAGCGGACGTCCTGCCATAGATTCATGGGGCCTCCCAGCGGCAACTATTTCCAGGGTTAGTGCAAGTTGTGTTCCTTCGTGGGCCGGGAAGCGTTTCGGAGTTTCCCTGGCGAAGAAGAACATGGCCTCGCGGGAGGCCGAGTTTTTCGAGAACATCGCAAGCGTGAAGTCTTACACGGTAGAGTTCTTCGGCGTTCATATATTGCATACCGTTTACTTGCCAAATGAATGAATTTCGCTGACGTCAATAATCTGCGATCCAGTTTTGCCACGGCGCTCAGAGGAAAGTTCCTGCGCGCGCAATTGAGCGGATGCCGCGGCTGTCTTGCGGCCAGTTTGGCGTAACAAGAAGGCATAGTTCGCAGCCACCGCCGGCTCGCAAAGCAGTGGTGTCCCAGCTACGAGGGCCAACGCACGCTGCAAACAGTCTTCAGCCTTAGTGAAACGCTTGTCCCTCAAATAGACCACCGCTATATTATTGAGCGCTGCTACGCGGACAGCCGGTTCCATGGGAAGGGCTGAATCGAGTTCGTTCAGGGCGCGATCCGCGTCGTCAACAGCGGCCGGAATTTCACCGAGATAGGCACGGGCGACAGCACGGGCGCTGCGTGCGGAACATATTCTGCCGCAGTAAGTCTGAGGCTGTTCTTCCCAAATGGCGATTGCTTCGTTGGAAAGATTAACGGATTCCCGATAATGTTTCGCAGCCGATGTCGCCAGCGCGCCCGCGGCAAGGAGACTCGCCAGGGCCGGGCTGCCGGGGTTCAGTTTTCGAGCGATAGGCAGTAAGGTTTTGCTCCACAAGCGGGCTGCACTTGGGCCCTGGCCACAATCTAGGTAGCTCTGAAGCAAATCGATTCCTGCAAATCGTGCCTGGTCGAGGGCAACCATCCCACGATCCCAGGCACGCATTTCTTCCGTCAACACAGTGACTGCGTCACCACACCGTCCTACCATTCGGTATGAATAGCCCAGGTTGCTCAGGATGGCGCTCACCGTCTCATTCGAAGCCCTCTCACGCTTCGCAATCCGCAGGGCTGGAATGAGATCGTCGATGGCCCGGTCGAATTGCCTGGAACGTAACGAGCGGCTTGCTGAATCGATAAAGCCGCGGAGGTCTGGATTGTCATTGGCGTACAGCGCCAGGCTGGTCAGGACAAAAGGCAGCGTCAAAAGCCGCAAGTATGCTTTGTTGTTCATGTGAAGCTCTTCATTGGAGCGTTTCGCGCGCCGCCGCGCCCGCGCCTAGTCTGTCGCTGAACATGAGCATGCCTCCGAGGGCTCCAGTTAATCCAATACGGCGTAATAGACGATTCATTGAGGCCTCCATCGCTACTGTTTGCCTCCGTCTCTAATGGGAGGTACAGGTTCGTTCGCGCCGCGGCTGGCTTGCAGAGTTCGTCCCAAGAGCGCCGGGTCCGGGGAGATCGTTCCGCGGGTGATGGTGCGGACTGTCTCTACCACTGCTGCGTTGGCGGGCGTGGGGACGCCAAACTGTCGGCCGAGATTCACCACGTATCCATTGATAAAGTCGATCTCGGTTATGCGCCCGCGCTCGAAGTCCTGCAGCATCGATGGCTTCGCGTCACCGTAACTATTGAGGATCTGGCAGAGCCAGGCGTCGTGAGCTTCGCTTGGGACGGTACGCCCGCTCCAATTCGGCGGCACCGGGTCGACGATCATCCGTTCTGGCCGGGCCCCACTGGCCAGCGCCACCGAGAGGGCTTCATCATAAGTCCGATCGAAGAGTTCGCGACCGTCTTCCGACGCGATGTAATCGCGCATGGTCCGACCGGCAATGGCGCCGAGGGTGGTTACCGAGCAGTTCAGGAGTAGCTTCGACCAGACGGCTCCTCGAATATTCGGTGTCACTCTCACCTCCACGCCGCGAGCGAGCCATTGCCGCACGCGCTCGGTTCGCTCGCTCTCGCCGCCAGCAACTTCTCCTATCAGTAGATGGCCCGCATTGCGCTGCTCGTATACACCAGGAGCCGTCATGGTGGCCCCCAGGTTGGAGAGTCCGCCGAGGACACGGTTGTCGCCTAGCCGATCGGCGAGCACCTGGGCTACGCCACCGTTCTGGATTGGAAGCAGAGTACCGCCGGGGCGGAGTAGTTCCACCAGTCTCGGCGCCACCTGGATAGCGTCATTAGCCTTGGTGGCCAAAACAATCAGGTCGAAGGAGTCGCGTGTGGAGTATTCGTCCACGGCCGCAACTTCTGAAGCTTCGACTGTTAACGAGCCTCCGACGCCTATTACCCGCAGGCCGGAGGCCTTCAGTCTCGCCGCCGACTCGGCGTTTCGAGTCGCCAGGCGAACAGGAACTCCTACCGCGCGAAGACGCGCAGCAACTATTCCACCCAATGCTCCAATACCGACGATCAAAGTCCTCATGGATTCACAATGACAGTGTGGTTAGCTTTCCCCGGTGACGCGATCTCCGTGGCTCGGCGGTTGGGGGATAACGAGGATCGAACCAGCTCATCCGATTCCCGGCACTCCGTGGCAGGTGGCGCGGCGTTCTTGAAAGTACGCCATTCGCGAAAAGGCTGGCGGCGCCTGAGCGCGCAGAAACGAGTTCGCAAGCAGAACGATCGCGACAGCGGCTGATCATCAATCCTCACTAAATGTTGCTATTTCGACCACGGCGGAATTACGCCGTTCATGCGGGCGTAGGCGATGGACTGTCCCAGGTGCTCGTGTTGGTCCCCAAAGAGGTATCGGATGGCGCCCTCTTTCGTCATTTCCTTCCCAAACAGCTTGACTGGAGCCTTCAGATCGCTGTCTGAAAGTCCCTCGATGGTTTTCTGCAAGTTTGCGTAAGACGTCTTCAACGCCGCTTGCATCTTCTCCGGATCGGTGATCGGCTCGCCCCGGCCGCCACCCGCGCCCGTCAGTGTTCCAGCGAGCAGTCCGTTTTCCCTTACGATCAGGTTGAATACATCGCCAACCGAACGCACTCCCTCACCGGGTTTCCAGTCATACTTGCCTGCCATGACGCGCGCCAGTCCGCTAAATTTGTCGGAAAGAGTCCCGGCTTCTTTGGCAAGAGCGGCCTGCGGGGTTGGCGCCGCTGGTTGGGCATGGGATGGAGCAAGACTCAGGGTTGCGACGATGGCGAGCGTGCACGCCACACTTCCAATTCGAATTGTTCTCATAGCGAAATCCTCTCGTGGTTTTGTCTCAATTCTTCCTAAAGCAGCGCCAGGTGCGGACACCTGGCGGTTCATTTCCGCTTCGGCATGGCCATGGCGGATGAAATTCGTGAGTTTTGCGAAAAGCCGGCGAAGGTACATCATCGCGCCCCCTTTAAGACCTCAGCGCAGTTGCCGGTGCAATGCGAATTGCTCGCCGTGCGGGAATCCCACACGCGGCCAATGCCACCAATGCGAGCACGGCAACGACGGCGCCAAATGTCACCGGATCGTACGGCGCGACGCCATACAGAAGACTGCTCATCAGCCGTGCAGCGCCGAGCCCGCCAAGAAGGCCCACTGCGATGCCAATACAGGTGAGGACCACGCCCGGCCGGAACGCCAGCAGCAGGATGTCGCGAGGCTCGGCTCCGAGCGCCATGCGGATACTGAACTCCTGCGATCGTTTGCCCACGGCGTAGGCCATGACGCCGTAAATCCCAATGGATGCCAAAAACAAAGCCAGCGCCCCGAACAGGGCCATGAGAGTCAGTGCGAACCTTCGCCGCTCGAGCGAATTGACCATCATCTCCTGCATGGTTCGAATACCGTACACGGGCAAATTGAGGTCTACGCCTTCGACCGCGCCTCGAACAGCCTGTTTGGTCGCGTTGGAGTTCGGTGCACCGCGCAGGAAAATGGCCATCTCATTGGCGGGCCGCTGATAAAGCGCGAAATAAATACGCGGCGCGGCCAGCCTGTCCAAGCCGTCGGCATGTACATCGCCCACCACTCCCACTATTTCCAAAGTACGCGGCTCAAAACCTCTACTCGCCGCAAAACCTATGCGCGCCCCCAAATCGCGTTTCCTCAGGTATTGTGTGGCGAAGGACTCGCTCACGACGACAACCGGCTTTGTTTTGTCGGTATCCGCCTCCGCAAACCCACGCCCGCGCAATAACGGAATTCCCAGGACGCGGAAGTAATCGGGGCTGACCAGAGTAGTTTCCGCAGTTCGCTGCTTCTGGCTGGAATCGGGCTCATCGGGCAGTGAAAAAGGACTTTGTCCTCGGGTATTGCTGACCAGCGGAACACTGTTGTTGCCTCCCATCGCTGCTTCCTGCACGCCTGGAATCTCCCTTACGCGACGCAACACTTCATGACTCATCGCGGCGATCGGCGGAACGGTTCGATAGTGATTGGCCTTCGGGTCATTAGGAAACGGAATCCAGATACGCGCCACCATCAACTGGTTCGGGTTGAAGCCGGGATTGGATTGCATGGAGTTCCAGAAGCTGTGCAGCAGTAGGCCAGCCGCGCTTAATAACACGACCGATAATGCGATCTCCACCGTAACCAGGAATCCTCGAAAACGATTCTTCCGCGCGCTTGGGCTGCCGCCCCTTGTACCTTCCTTCAGAGCTTCGTTGGGACCGCAGGCGGATGCTTCGAACGCGGGCGTCAGTCCGAAAAGGATGCCGGTAACGAGGGAAAGTCCGAAAGCGAGCGCCATCACCCGTCCGTCGAAATGCACTTCGTTGAGCCGCGGCAGATCGGAGGGCATCAGAGCGAGCAGCGATTTGTTGGCGAGCGCCAGGACCACAAACGCCAACATACCGCCGGCGAGCGAGAGCAAGACGCTCTCGGTCAACAACTGCCGCACCAGGCGCGGGCGGGAAGCTCCCAGAGCTTGTCGAATCGCGATTTCTCGCGAGCGCCCTGACGAGCGCGCTACCAGCAGACTGGCAATGTTCACCGCAACGACCAGCAGAACGAATCCGACCGCGGCCAGCAATACCTCGAGCATCGGCCGCACGCTCGCGGTCCAGCTTTCCTCGATCGATTCGAGCCGCACCGACCATCGGGACGCCGCCGGATACTCGGTGGGGTAGGATCGGCTCAGCTCCGCGACGAACGCATTCAAGCGCTGTTGGGCCTGTGGAACGGTCAACCCTTGCTTCAAACGTCCGATCGCTTCAGGCACAAAACGGACCGCGCGCGAAGGCGGAAGGGGGAAGGGGTCGGCCTTGAAACCGGCCGCCGCCCACACCTCCACGTCGGCCACCAACCCCTGGGCCGGGTGCCGGAAACCACGCGGCATCACCCCGGCAATGGTATACGCGTCTTCGTCCACCAGGACGCGCCGGCCGAGGACATGTGGATCTGCGCCGAATTGACGGCGCCAAAGTCCGTCGCTGATCACCACTGCTTCGGTGAAACCGGGACCCGCATCCGGCGGTCCGTACACGCGCCCCATCGCTGGGCCGGTCCCAAGCAGACGGAAGTAGTCGAAATAGGTTACCAGCAACTCGATACGCTCAGTGCGATCGTTGCCCCGCAGCGCCGCACTTAACGGAACAAGCCCGCTGACGCTTTCAAATAGCCCGGAACGATCGCGAAGATCGTCGAGTTCCGGAACGGAGAGGCCAACGTCCTTCGAGCCTGTGCCGTTCATATCGTCGAAGATGCGAACCAAACGCTCGGGCTCTGGAAACGGCAAGGGATGCAAAAGCACAGCATTGACGATGGTGAAGATGGCAATGTTCGCGCCGATCCCCAGCGCCAGGGTGAACAGAGCTACCGCGGTGAATCCCCGGCTATTCGACAAATTG
>DASQGY010000136.1:0-40177 GCA_035632375.1 Bryobacteraceae bacterium
ATTCCTCTCCCCCGCCCCCGGCCCCAACAGCACCATCCCCGGCTTCGCCCCCGTATGCTTCCCGTTCTCCATCACCACTTGCCCGTTCACCAGCACAGTCTCAATCCCCTCCGGCGCCAGCGTCGGCTCCTGATAAGTCGACCGGTCCTGAATCCGTGCGTAATCGAAAATCACCACGTCCGCCCACATCCCCTCCCGGATCGATCCCCGATTCGCCAGCCGCATCCGCGTCGCCGGCCACGACGTCATCTTCCGAATCGCATCCTCCAAAGCGATCACTTGCTTATCCCGCACATAATGCGCAATCAGCCGAGGAAAATTGCCATACGCACGCGGGTGCCCGAGCGCCGGTGGAGCCCCCGGGCGCGGAATCATCGCCGACGAATCACTGCCCAAACTGACCCAGGGAAATTTCACCGCTGTCTCGATATCGCCCTCGCTCATCATGAAGTAAATCGCGCCAACCCGAGTCTTGCTACGCGCGACCAGGTCGAACGCCGTATCGGCCGGGTCTTTGCCAACTTCCTTGACGATCTCCGCAATATTCTTCCCCACAAATCGCGCGTCCTCTTCATTCGACGACGATGCCAGCACAATCTTGTCCCATCCGCCCGAAGCCTCCACAACGTTCCACCACCCCGGCGACCCAGTCTGGATTTCCTTCTTCAGCCGCGCTCGAATCTCCGGATCCGCCAGCCGCTTCATCAGCTCTTCAGCGCCGCCCTCGTGCGCCCACGACGGGATCACCGCCTCAAGTCCCGTGCCCCCGGCTGTATACATGTATATGTCCGCCGCCACGTCCAGCCCACGCGCCCTCGCTTGTTCGATGCGCTTGCCCGCTTCCACCATCAGCTTGCCCCACCCCGGCTGATAAGCAGCCTTCAAGTGAAAAATCTCTACCGGCAGCCCGCCCTTTTCACCGACAGTAATCGCCTCATCGATCGACTGCAGCAGCTCCGCCCCCTCCCCACGCATATGGCTCGCGTAAATGCCGCCATACTTCGCCGCAGCCTTAGCCATCTCCACCAGCTCGGCTGTAGTCGCATAACTCGACGGCGGATAAATCAGCGCGGTAGTCATCCCCATCGCCCCATTCTTCATCGCCGTCTCCATAAGCGACTGCATGCGGACCAATTCCTCGGGGCTTGGCGCCCGCGCCGCATACTGCAGCACCTCCACGCGCGCCTGCGACTCGTTGTAGTAAGTGCCGAAGTTGATGCTGATGCCCTGCGCCTGCAACTTGGCGAAATATTCTGGAATCTTGTCCGCCGGAACAACAGTGCCGCCCTCGCCACCGATCCCGGTAGTGACGCCCATCCTCAGCTTGGTCTCAGCCAGCCCATCGCGCAGCAGCACCCCGCCCGATTGGTCCAGCATATCGATCCACCCAGGCGATACATACTTCCCCGAAGCATCGATCTCGCGCTTGCCAATCCCGGCCACTTTGCCAATCCGCACAAAGCGCCCATCCTTGATAGCCACATCCGCCCGTATCCAGGGATTCCCGCACCCATCCAGCACGCGCCCGTTGCGAATCACAACATCATATGCAGGCGCTTGCGCCCGAAGGGCCACGCAAAAGAGAAGCAGGAGGAAAGAAGCAATGCGAAGTCTCATCCGGACACATTATTTCAGAAAATGACTGCCGCGCCAGCGGCCACCACCTTCCTCGAATTCGGCGCCGTGAAACGGCGTATTCTTGAATTCCTCGAATTCCCCGCGTTACTTCAGCTCCGCCACCGGCACCGTGAACGACGCCGTATTCACCACACCCTTCCGCTGAAACTGCACCCAAATCCGATACATCCTCGCTCTCGGAAAGATGATGTTGAACTGCATCTGCGGCCCTCCATCGGCGATGAAAGGATGGTCGTGAATCAGGTCGATCAGATCGTCGCTAGCCACCAGCATGTGTCCCCAGGCGCTCAGATATTGCTCCAGTCCGTCGCCAGGATTAACTTTGAAGAACAGCAGCGTCTTCATGCCCGCGATCGGCTGCGGCGGATCCATCACCAGCTCCACGTCCATGTTTGCGCAATGGCTGACTCCCAGCTCCGGTTTGAGCTTGGCATCGATGAACGGAATCTCCACCCCCGGTGCGCCAGGTACGATCACCGTTCGCGCCACCAGTTGCGGCGTCCCGCCCGTCGGATAAAAGTCGCCAACTACGCGGTACATCCCCGGCTTCGGGAATGTCATGTCGAACTGAAATGTGCCATCCGCCTGCGGCACTGGATGCTCGTGCATAAAGAACTGCAGATCCTGGCTGGCGATGAACATGTGAAAAAACTTCTCGTGCACAATTTCAAAGTGGTTCACCGTCTTGCTGGTCTTCGGATCGGTAATGCGGAACGTGAACTGCACTTTTTCGCCCGCGCGGAATGCCGCCGGCTTGATCTGAAGGTCCAGCGGATATTCGACATCATCCGGAATCCCAAGCACCAGCTTCATCCCACACCGCGGGCAAGTGCCGGGCTTGTCCGACCGTACATCCTTGTCCATCGGGCAAACGTAATCCTGCGGAGCGCTTGGCGCCGGAGGCGGTGGTTGGTTCTCGGAGGCAGTCTGCGCCTGAATCGACCAGGCAGTCAAGAGCCAGGCAGTCAAAAGAAGGGTGAACGCGATCCGCACATCCCTATTATCCCTTGTCCCACGTTCGCGTCGAAAGGTACGGGTTCGCTGCGCCGGCGCGTTGTGTCGGAGTCCGGGGTGTATCTCAACCACCCGGCAGCAGCTCTACTGCTTTTTCCGTTCTTCGGCGCGTGCCCCCGCCAGAATGTCCGGCAGCGCGTAATTCCCCTCGTGACACGCGTACTCATAGATGGGTCCCGCTGCCGCCGTGAATGGAATCTCTCCGCTCCAGGGCTTGGTAAACGTGGCCGGGTCGTCGATGGTGAATTTGTAGAGGATCGTGTCCGGGGCTACTCGCGTCAAGCGTTCGATCACATGCAGATTCTCGCCCGACCCTCGAAACTTCGTCTTGCCCGAGAAGTTGGTTGTATCCACCACCAGCGTATCGCCCTCCCAGTGACCACGCGAATCGCCTTTCCATTCGCGGATCTTCGCATCGACGTGCGGGCGGCCGTCCAAGGAGATGATGCGCACATCGTGAGCCATCTCGACAAGAATCATCACGTACCCGGGAGCCTGGACAATCTGATAGTAATTGTTGTACAGACCCGGAAGCATGGGCGGTCCATCCGTGAGCCAGAACAGACACCGCTCTTGCAAAGATCTGTCCTCCGGCCCGTCCGCTGGATGCCGCCGGGCATCCGCGCGAGCGTCCGCCGCTCTTTTCTGCGCCTCCGCGGTCAAAGCCGGGACTCTGCCATCCGGCGGGTCCACAATCAACGAAGCTCGAATCGAACTACCAACTCGCGCGAGCCTGGTCCCGCGATCGAAAAACAGTTCATTATAAGCGCGGCCAACATCCGCGTCCGCGCCTCCATCCCGGCGATCCCGATCGGACTCCCGAAGAAGCTGCCTTTCGTAGGCCGCCGCCTCTTGTTCAGATAAGACAGGCTTGTCTCGAAATTCCGCGGGACGCTCCAAGGGCGTAAGTGTGGAATTAGTCCAGATTCCCTGCAGATCCGGATGCCCATCCGGCGTGCGCGGCGGGCTCCATGGCTTCGACTGGCCGAACATTACGGCGGCAACCAGCGCCGCCAGAACGATCCTGCAATTTCCTCCCAGCTCCATGGATCAAGACTCCAGTCTCACCGCCCTGCTACCTCCAGGCGGATCGCATCATACATCACTTGCCCAACAGGACCCGTTACGTTGCCGTCCAGCGGCCACTGGCGGGCGTCGGCATGCCCGAGCGTTATCTCGTTCGTCCCTTCGTGCAGCAGATTAGCGTCGAATTTCAGCGTCCGCACGTTCCACGGCGAATCCTGCGCACCTCCGCGATATCCGGCAGTGCCAGTCTTCGGCAAATGAATCGTGTCCACCAAACTCCCGTTCACCTTTACTTGCAAATTTGTGACCGCCGACCCTCGCTGCGGCTGCGCTGAGGAAAAAGCCAACGTCAGCGTCGCCGTGCACGCCAACCGCCCATCCCATTGAAACCGGATCGTCCACACGGGATTCTTAACAAAAAGCGCCCACTGTGCGTAGTTCCAATCCTTAGCCGGGTCGCTGGCTCCTACCGTGAACGTCACATCGTCGGGAAAGTCCTTCGGGTACCGCTTGAACATCTCAAAGTCGCGTGCGTCGCCGCCATTGCGAAACTCCGCGGCTGTGCGGTCGAACCTGCCGATCTGCCACAACGTCGCTCCATGATGCACAGGCGCCCATTCCACGTTGTGCACGGTGGTCTTGTCCGGCAGGATCTCGATCCCGTCCACTGCGTACTGCTCGGGCTGGTCGGCGCCACTGACATAAAGCGTGTACTTTCCCGGAATGACTTTCGGAATAGTGAACTTGCCATCCGGTCGCGTCCACGTCCAGAACTGATAGCCCTTACTCTGCAGCGTCCAGTCCGGATACTCCGGCGTCGCAGGTTCTGACAGCACCACCCAGGCCCCAGTCTTCGCAGCTTCGCCATGGAGCTTCCATGTACCGGTCAAGGTTCCGCGCCGCTTGGCATACTTTGTGCTCTTCACCCACGAATAGGGCCAACTGGCTGCCTCGCGGGCCTGCCGTTGCTTGGCGTCCTCCCACAACGACTTCACGTCTGCGCCGAGATTGATATAGGTAAACACCGGGCCGTAGACTTTGGTCCATTCCTCCCCCCGCGCCAGCTTGACGCCTGCCGCCCCAAAATGCTCCGAGGTCATCACGCGCAAGAGCACGTTGTCGTGTACCGTTTGCCCCTGCTTCAGCGGACCTCCATTGTGGTACTCCGGCGATGCCGTGATGCTCCACAATCCTAAACGCGGCCCCGCGTGGCCGTACACCAGTGTGTCGGCCCAATAGCTGGAGTTCTGATATTTCGTCTGGATGGTGCCGTCGGCCAGCAGGTAGGTGACGTTCGCCAGTGTCTCGCGCACCTCGCTGCGGTCGATGGTGCGGGTCCGCTGATCCCCGATCACGAATTCGGAAAAAGTTCCATCGGTGACGGTCTTCGACACAAAGCGCATCTGGACAAGTGTGGTTCCCGGCAAATCCGCCGGATGGCGAATCACCGCGTACGCGTAAAAGCCCGCATCGTTGCGCCGCAATACGTAGTGGATCTCCACATCGAACAGAAACCATCCGTTGTGACGCGCCGTAGCAATTATCTCCGCCCGATCGGGCGAAGCCACCAGGCGCGGCGGCTCGGGATTTTCGGAGACGCGGAAATTGTGGTTGGCCGGCACAATGACGCCTGCCGGCACAACATCCGGCTGTGAAACGCAGTCCCAATAATAGGCGCCAGGCCCTAATGCCACAGCCTGCCGTTTACCATCGACATACCGGTAGATGGCCTGAAACGTCGCATCGGATTTTGAGTATTCCAGCGAGACCAACCCGTTGTCGAGCCGTATGAGGACCGCGTCTTCCTTCGCAGAAACTGGCGGCCCGAGACCCGCCGTGGCGCGCAAACTGCACAATAGCAGCCAAACGCCAAAGCATCTGCGGTGGGACATTTCTTAGTTATTATATTCCGAGCCACTCCTCCAGGCACCTTCTGGCTGCAACCTCCGCTGTCACTTGCGATGCCGCTCAGGTTCAAAAAGAGCTACAATTACGCTCGGATTCGCAACGAAAATGGAGGCTCTCGATGACCAGGCAGTTACCGATCGCACTTGCAGCACTTTTCACCGCCATCCTAGCCGCGCCGAGCGTCGGACGCGCGCAAACGTTCAAGGTTGAAAAGTTCGATATCAAAGGCGAGGGCGGCACGGACTACGTCACGGTCGAAGCCGCCACAGGCCGCGTGTTCGTTTCCCGTAGCACCCACATGATGGTGGTCGAAGGCGCCACAGGCAAAGTATTGGGCGACATTCCGAACACTCCCGGCGTACATGGCGCGGGCATCGCCACCAAGGCTGGTCACGGCTTCACAACGAACGGCGGCGACCAGACCGTCACCATGTTCGATCTGAAGACGCTGGCAGCGCTGAAGCAGATTAAGGTCGGCCCCGGTCTCGACGGCATCATGTACGACGAGCCCGATGACAAGATCATCCTGACCAATCACAGCCGCCCCATCGGCACGCTCACCGCCATCGACCCCAAGACCGGCGACATCGTCGCCACCGTCGAGTTGGAAGATACGGCGCCCGAAGGCGCGGCGGCCGATGGCAAGGGACACATCTTCGTCAACAACGAAGGCAAGAACACCATCCAGGTGATCGACGTCAAAACCTGGAAGGCCATCGAATCATGGCCGGTAGCGCCGTGTGAAGGACCAACGGGCATTGCCTACGACAAAGCGTCGAACCGCATTTTCTCCGGCTGCAACAACACCTCCATCGTCGTCGATCCAAACGGGGGCAAGATTGTTGCCACCATCAAGAACGGCACGCGCGTCGACGCCTTGGGATGGGATCCCGGGAAAAAGCTGATCTATATTCCGAATGGTGGCCAGGGCAACGTCACGGTTGTCCACCAGGATTCGCCCGACAAGTACACGACAGTCGCCACAGTCGACACATTCGCCGGCGCGAAGACCATCACGGTTGATCCCAAGACTCACAACGTGTACCTCTTTCAGCCGGAGCGCGGCCCTGCCCCGCCGCCACCTCCAGGCGCGGAACCACCAGCGCCGGGCCGTCGCCGCGGACCACAAGGTCCGATTATCGCCGCATGGTTTATCGTCATCAAGCAGTGAGCAAATCACGCTGCTCTAGGGATTGAGTTAGTGCCTGTCAAGGAATAACGTTTCCAGTGAGGCAAGTCCGCTCCCTTACGGTCACGGCTCGGTAACGGTTTCTGAGCCGTGACCGTAACGGAGCGGTTGGACAGGTTATTTCATTGCAGATCCTTAGGACCGCCGGAGTTCGTAAGAGCTAGGTATTTTTCTTTGCCGCACGCCTGTCTAGTGAGCTGGATGGTCCAGTGCTCGACCAGACCGGGCTGCAAGGGTGCATTTGATTTCAAATTCGAGTATGTGAGTTCTGCATTTGGCGATCGATCACGCGGAGAAACCTTCCGGGAATTAATCGAGTTGGCGGAACAAGCGGACAAATTCCATGGGCCGCGGTATGCAACATCGTCGGCAGCCAGTTCCCATGATAGTGACAGCGTTGGGGGTGGCACGTTGAAATGCCGAGCCGCTGCACCAGCGGGCGGCTACTCAGCAGGGATGATGTCTTCGCGCCATTCCCAATGTCCCTTTGGTGCCTCAACGCCTTGCTGGGGGCTCCGCCGCTTCCGGCGGCCGAAATACGCTTGGGGTGTTGTGCCTAGGGCGGCGTGGAAGACTTCAATGAATGCGCTTACGCTGTTGTAGCCGACCGCGATGGCTACATCGGTGATGGATTCTCCCTGCGCCAGCATCTCCAGCGCCATGAACAATCGGGCTTGTTGCCGCCAACGGCCGAACGGCAGGCCCATTTCGCTGGAAAAGGCCCGCATGAATGTTCGTCGCGCCATGCCCGCGTCCTTAGCCCATTCATCTAACGTACGATCGTCCGCAACATTTTCGAGCAGAGCGCGAGCCACTTTGGCCAGCTTCGCTTGCCTCGGAATTGGCAGGCGAAGAGACTGTTCTTCGGGCCGCCGAATCTCATCTTGAAGCACCGTGAGGACACTACGCTGTGATGCGGTCACCGTCTGAGGGTGGTTCCAATCATGAATGCGTTTCACGATCGCGAACAGAAGCTCCGAAGATCCAAGAACGCGCGGTTCCCGTGGCAGTCCGCGGCATAGTTTCGTGGAGAGGTAAAGCATCGAGCCGGCGGTGCCGCCCACTGAACGCGCAGCATGCACGCATCCGGGTGGAATCCACGCACAATGCCGGGAAGGGAACATCCACCGTCCTCCGGCCGCGTCCAGAATGAGCAGTCCTTGCGTTAGGGCGAAGAGTTGGCCGCGCTCGTGGCTGTGCGGCGGAGCCCAGTCCTTCTCGGTTGGCCGGGAGAACTCGAACGCCAGGACGGGAGCGTCGCTCTCCGCTAAACGTCGCAGTTCCTCAATACTCAATCTCTTGTTCATTCCAGCCAATCTTTTCATTTTGACCCTTTCGCGTTAGGAACTGCCACTTCTCCGTTAGCAGGAACGCTCCCGAGCGGGTACTGTCGGAGCAGGGAGTGAAAAAATGACTCAAGCTGCTGTGTTGCATGCGTTCGGCGAGATACCTCGCTGCGAGCCGTTCTCCGAGCCTGTCGCCGGCGACGGTGAGGTGATAGTCCAGGTCCGCGCCGCGGCGCTCAAACCGATTGACCAGCAGCTCGCCAGCGGCTTGCACTATGGCAGCGGCTCTCATCATCTGCCATTCGTGTGCGGCACCGATGGAGCCGGTCGTCTCGATGATTCCACGCGAGTGCTATTCGCAAAGCCGCGGCCGCCCTATGGCGCGATGGGCCAACGCACTGTAGTGGCGCGCTCGCTCTGCTTCCCGATTCCGGATGATGTGGACGATCGCACCGCCGCCGCGGTATTCAATCCGGGCCTGTCCGCCTGGGCATCGCTCGCGTGGCGCGCGAAGCTGGTGGCCGGCGAGACGGTTCTCATCCTTGGCGCGACGGGCGTAACCGGCAAGCTGGCCATACAAACGGCAAAGCTGCTCGGCGCTGGACGCGTGGTCGCCGCCGGACGAAACGAGCAAGTGCTCAGTACACTTCACGACCTCGGCGCCGACTCGACCATCCGGCTCCAAGGGTCACCGCAGAATCTGATTGATGCGTTCGCGCATGAGGCCGGGGAAAAAGCCTTCGATGTAATCATCGATTACCTTTGGGGCCGGCCAACCGAAGCGCTCCTCGCCGCGCTGACTCGCAGCGATCTGAAGTCCGGATCATCCAGGGTCCGCCTGGTTCAGGTTGGCGAGAGTGCAGGACCGGCGCTTTCACTTCAAGCGGCGACGCTTCGCAGCTCGCGTCTGGAGATCCTCGGTGCAGGCAGCGGCAGCGCCCCACCGGCAGCCATGTGGGTGGATGCGCTCCAACAACTCATGACCGACGTCGCCAGCGGCAAACTGCGCATCGACACGGAGCCTGTTCCGCTCGCGGACATCCAAACTGCATGGCGGCGCGATCAAGCCGGTCGAAGGCTGGTTATGATTCCTTGATTGGTCGGTAACCAGCTCTGCCGGGTAAACGGTGCTGCCGGCCTTCACTCAAAATGCAAGAGCGAACTGGGAACCATAAACGCGCGAAACTCGTCTCTCGACACTCAAGTCCCCAGCAGACGCATGGCATCCTTGGCCGCTGCGGCAACCTCAGGATCCTCGCTCTTCGATAATCTTTCCAAATCGGGTCGAAACTCTTTGGCGCCGAGGTCCGCGATGATGCGAATCACCAGTGGCAGTGATTCCTTACGGGCCAACGCCTCGCGCAGCAAAGGAACTGCCCGCTGTCCCGACTTCACCAGGAACATGCCGGAGATCATGCGGTTGTTTTCGTCCGGCGACTTCAGCCCTCGAATGAGCGCCCGGCCCGGAGCCTTCCAGTGCAGACCTCGCCAGATCGTGTTGGCGGCGAACAGCCGGGCAGTCTCGGCAAGCTTCACAACTTTATTTTCGCAGCGAGATTGTTCTTCTTCCAAACCTGCGGATCGTGCGTCGCGCTGTGATTGAACCAAATGGGAAGGACGATCTCCGTGATTTGCGGATGGTTGAATTTCTGCCCACCCCCGTCAGCCAGGATAACGAGATCCAGTTTGACGTGAATCGAGAAGACGCCCTTTGTGACGTTGGCGAACTTTGGCAAGTATTGGTCCACATGCACGGGACAACTGAGCAGCACCAGCTTGCCTGCCTGCATACCGAACTGAGTGGCCAGCATACTGACATTCGCGCCATGGCTGTGGCCCATCAGATCCAGGCCGGCTTCCTTGTGATCGGCCACCCACTTCACCAGGCCATTGGCGCCATCGGTGCGGGCAGCATCGCTGTATCCACCGGTCCACTTAAAGAAGTCATTGCCCGAGTACAAGTCGGGACGCAGCGTCTTTACGTAGTTGAAGAAGTCGCCGTTGGGTTGGTACCACGGTGCGCCGCTGGCCCAGGTTCCGTGAATCAGCGTGATGGTGTGAGCCGGTTTCCGGCCCTTCGGCGCGGTCTTGCCCTTGCTCAGTTGCCGAAGCGAGGCGTGTTCGGGAGCCACTCGCGCCAGAGCGGTCGCGGCCAGATCGCGCTCCAGTTCGTCGCTGCTCTGGACGCCCTTGACAAGGATTTCCAAAAGCCGCGCTGGCTCGGACGACACGCGGAAATACGAGAAAGCGGCGGCGATTTTTACCAGATCCCGGGGATGCTCCAATGAAACCTCGAACAATTGCGCCGCAGTCTCCACCGTGGGCGTCTTGTAGAGAAGTCGCGCGCTATCGCCGAAAGCCTTGGTCCAACTCCCCGTAGTCGCACCTGCTTTGAAGTTGTGCAGACTGAGAAGACGTTGCTTCGTCTCGGCGGCCGCCACGCGGCGCTGCACCGGTTTAAGACGGGGTACTGGAAACTCAGTGTCACTCTTAAGGGAGCTTACAGCAACATGTTTGGCGCTGGCGGTCGCGGAGGCCCGCGCGGTCAAAGCTCCGTCATCGCCGCGGAGTTGGCGGCCCAGCATGAGCAGCACCGCGGCTTGCGATTGCGACCCCACTTCACTAATGTCCTGAAAGGCGGCGGCGCCTTTTGGTGGTTTTTCGACAAATGGGTAAATTCCAGCCATAGCGGAGTAATTATTTCACATTGTGCAGAGCGATGCTAGCCTTTCGTACGACAATCTTTCGTTGGACTATCTGCTGGGCGTCATAAGAGGCCATCCATTTTCGTCAACGTCCTCTTGACCGCAGCGTGAAGATAGCGCCTGAACGCAGTGGAAACCAAACTGGAACTGCCGACCCGTTTCGGAAGTAGAATTGTCTGAGACCAGCTATGCCCCTTGCTCCCGGATCGCGCCGCGGCCCCTACGAGATTCTGAACGCCATCGGAGCAGGTGGTATGGGCGAAGTGTACAAGGCCCGTGACACGCGCCTCGATCGAGTCGTCGCCATTAAGGTTTCCAACGAGGCTTTTTCGGAACGCTTTGAGCGCGAGGCTAGGGCAGTTGCGGCGCTGAATCATCCCAACATCTGCCAGTTGTACGACGTGGGACCGGATTACCTGGTAATGGAGTTTGTCGAGGGGGGGGCGATCGCTTCTGTCGATACCACGCGTAGACTACTGGACATCGCCGTCCAGATCGCCGACGGTCTGGCCGCCGCGCATGCCTCCGGAATCGTTCACCGCGACCTGAAGCCCGATAATATTCTGATTACGCGCGATGGCCGCGTCAAAATTCTCGACTTCGGCCTGGCGAAGTTCGTCGCCGTGGACAACGCGGACACCGATGCCACCCGCGCCATGACACGCACCGGAGCCGGCGCCACGCTCGGCACCATCGCTTACATGAGTCCGGAGCAGGCGCGAGGGAGTGCGGACCTCACCGCGCAATCGGACCAGTATTCGTTCGGACTAGTCTTATACGAACTCGCCACTGGCCGGCAGGCGTTCCCGAGGGGCAGCGGGGCTGAGGTTATGACGGCCATCATCCGCGAAGAGGCTGAACCGCTGCCGGCAACCGTGCCTGCGCCGCTGCGATGGATCGTGGAGCGTCTGCTGGCGAAGGACCCCGCGGACCGCTACGAGTCCACGCGCGATTTATATCGCGAATTGCGGCTGCTCCGCGACCGGCTTTCGGAAAGCGCCACGGTGAGTGGAGTTCAGGCGTCCAGCTCCATTGCGATGCCCCACCGGTTGCGCGCCTGGCCGAAAGCTTGGTTGATCGGTACGGGAATCGCGCTCGGCGTCGTATCCTTCGCTGCCGGATGGTTGCTTCACCCGGCCGGTGGAGTAGGTAACGCCCGATTCACTCCTATAGAAGTTTCGTGGGAAAATCCCTCGCCCGCTTTTTGGTCCCCCGATGGCAAGGCGTTTGTCTATAGCGCCGGAGCGGCTGGCGGCCGCCGTTTGTTTCTGCGTTACCGGGACTCCCCGACATCGGCGCCGTTGACTCCCAATGCGGACCTCTGGGAACCTGCGGGGTGGTCGGCTAACAACAAACGCGTTTTTGTCATCGGAAAGAGTCCGCCCGGCGCCGATTCGCCGTACACGCTCTTTTCCGTACCGGTGGTTGGCGGTGAGCCGGACGTGGTGATGCCGATGGACGGGAATTTCGTTCGGCTTAGAGTGTCTGCCGATGGAAAAGCTGTCGTCGCCGTCCGCGTCGGCGAAAACCGGAAACTCTCGCTGCACACTGCCTCTCCGGTGGGAGCGGCCCTGAAGCAGTACCTACCGGCCCCTTTCGAGACCAACACATGGTCTAACCAACCGGACGCCCAATTCTCGCCGGACTCGCGGTCAATCGTGTTCATCGTGGACGCCTTGGGTGGCAGACAGGCATGGAAGTTGCCTTACCCCGCGGGGCAGGGCGCTCCCGAGCGTATCTTCAGGAGCCTGCCCGAGACCGGATTCGGGGGGTGGTCATGGTTTCCCAACGGCCGAAACGGCGTCTGGTCTTTCGCCGGCCACCTCCAGCTCGCGGGCATTCGTTCGGGATTGCGGGAAGGGGTCACCACCGGAATCTCATCTGAATCCCAATCCCAACCGGCGCTCTCGCCTGACGGAAAGCAACTGCTCTTCAAGCAGTCCCGAACGGACTACATGATCGTATCGGCCTCCCTGAGCGACGCTTCGGTGGAGCGGGTCATTTCGTCCGAAGCGCCGACTGGTATGCCCGCTTGGGCGTTGCATCGAACGGAATTCGTTTACGCGAGCGAGCGAAGCGGATCCTCTGCGATCTGGATGCGCGGCGAGGACGGCGACCGTCCGATCGTCACCGCCGGCGCGCTTTCTTCGGAGAGCAGAAATTCATTCATCCTTCCAACGCTCTCTCCGCAAGCCGATCGTGTGCTCTACACGCGCGGTAGCGGTGGCAGCAACGATCAATATAACTGGATCGCGTCTCTTTCCGGCGGGCCACCGGTCCGCTTGACCAACGCAAAGGATGTCATCGAGCGCGCCGGTTCCTGGTCGCCGGACGGAAGCCGGATCGTCTACTGGCAGTTCCGTAATGGGTTCGTCTCGATCATGGTGATCAGAACCACCGGGGAAGCGACGCCCGTGGTGCTCTGGGAGAAGGCGGGCCTTCCGCTGCCGGAGTGGTCGCCTGACGGACAGTGGATCAAATTCATGGACGCGCGGGGTGGTAGTGCCGGCCAGAGCTGGGCCCTCATTTCGCCGGATGGCAAGACGCTGCGCAACTATGGCGAGCCGCATACGGTGGAGATGACGTTTTCGGCGGACTCCAAACGGCTGTTCGGAATCCGCGTGGAACCGGATCGCCGCACTTTGTTTTCACTCGACATCGCAACCAAAGAGGTGAAGACGATCGGCGAGATCGGCAAGGACTTTACGCCTTCCAGCTACAACAATCCCGGCGTTCGGCTCAGCCTTTCTCCCGACGGCAAAAGTATTCTCTATCCGGCAACCCGAAGAACCAGCAGTCTGTGGATGATGGAAGGATTCAATCAGCCGGGCTGGGTGGACGAATTGCGGGAAATGATGCCCTGGTAGCCGAGTCCTGGTCGAGCTCGCCGCATACAGGTCCTCTTAAGTCGCTCATTATCGCTAGCTACTTCGATCCGCTCCTGCTCACGCAGCGAAAGCTTACTTCGACAAACAGAGCCTTGCGGCGTTTTCTCGCACAAACTTCTCTGTTTCAGCAAGAAACCCCTTAAAGGATGCTTCAGCCACAAACGAGTTCGGGGACCGCTGTCATCCGGGATGATGAAGCTGTATCCCTTCTCCGCGTCAAACCATTTCACGATGCCGGTTTTCATGTTCTCAAACCTGATGGAGTCGATGGCGTGCGCCATCATATGCTTTACCGGCCATGCGTACAAGCCATGGTTAGGATCTGCAATGAAATAACCTGTCCAACCGCTCCCTTATGGTCACGGCTCAGAAACGGTTACCGAGCCGTGACCGTAAGGGCGCGGACTTGCCTCACTGGAAACGTTATTCCTCGACAGGCACTTAGCCCGTTTCGGCGAATTCGCATACTATGTGCAACACAGCCAAGCGGCCGCCGGCGGCCCTATGGAAGAGGAATACGCTACTTTCTCGGCTCATACCGCATCGCCACCGCCCCCGAGCCGAACTCCAGCCGGCTCACCAGCCTCAGGTCGACACGCTTCGATAGCCCCGCGAACAAAGTCGGCCCGTGGCCCGCTAGCCTGGGATGCACCACGATCTCGTACTCATCGATCAATCCCAGCTCCGCCAACGCCAGCGGCAGCTTCACGCCTCCCACGAATAATCCCTTACCCGGCTCCTGCTTGAGCTGCTGAACAGCCTTCCTTAGATCCCCGCGCACCAGCTCCGCGTTCCAATCCACCTGGTCCAGGGTGCTCGACACGACGTACTTCTTTGCCGCGTCGATCGTCCGGGCGAAGGGTTCCATCCAATCGGGCCTCGCTCCCGTCGGCGCCGGCGGCCGCCACGCTGCCTCCATCATTTCGTAAGTTACCCGGCCCAAGAGCAGGGCATCGGCCTGGTTGAGGTTCTCAACCGCGTGACGATGCAAGTCTTCGTCCGCGAACATTTCACGATGATCGCAGCACCCGTCCAATGTGACGTTGATGGAATACCGAAGGGGTCGCATTACAAAAGAGTACCGCCGACGAGGTAGACCAGACCGGGCACATTCGCCGCTATCAGCTATTTCTCATTAAGGAGAAAGGAGTGTCGCAGTCCAACTACATCCAGGCCGTCCGTGCACCGCGGCCTCTCTATTTCTACACCCTCAGCCGAAAAATCGCCATGGCGCGTATCCCCTTTCCTCGGCGGGAAAGAAAACTGCCGCCGATCCTAAGCCGCGATCAAAAGGGTGCTTGACCGTATGAATGGTCTTGACAAATCAATTGGTCAACAAGTAGAATAGACCAGATGGCAACCGCAGTCCAAGTGATTCAGTCCGCCGCCGCGGCCGAAAAGCTCCTCAAACCGGAGCGCCTGCGGATGCTCGAATTGCTCACCGAGCCCGACTCCGCCACCGGCCTCGCCAAGAAGCTCAACCTCCCGCGCCAGACCGTTAACTACCACCTGCGCGAGCTGGAGCAGGAAGGCTTCGTCGAGCTGGTGGAAAAGCGCCTCAAAGGCAACTGCTTCGAGCGCGTGGTCAGAGCCACCGCCCGCTCCTACGTGATCTCTCCAATCGCTCTCGGCGCGCTCGGCCTCGAAGCGGGCAACGTCCGCGACCAGTTCTCGGCTGCGTACCTGGTCTCGGCCGCCGCGCGCGCCATCCGCGATGTGTCCATCCTCCGCCAACGCGCCGACAAAGCGGGCAAAAAACTCGCAACGCTGACCCTCGAAACCGAAGTCCGCTTCGCCGACGCCAAATCCCGCCAGCGGTTCACTGAGGAGTTGCTCAATCTGGTCGCCGGACTGGCGATGAAGTATCACGACGACAAGGCGGAAGGCGGCCGCAAGTTCCGCCTGCTGCTCGGAAGTTATCCCACTATAACCAAGCAGGAGCCCGCCGACCGGGCTTCTGTGCGAATGGAGTAAGTATGGCTGACAAGGAAGTTCTCGCACACGAAACATCCGTGGAGATTGACGCGCCCATCGAAGAAGTCTGGAAGGCGCTCACCGAGGCGAAAGATATTGCGCGCTGGTTCGCGCCCAACATGACCGTCGAACCCGGAGCCGGCGGCGAGATGGTCGCCGACTGGGGCCCAGGCATTGTGTGGAAAAACGCGATCGAAGTCTGGGAACCGAATCGTCACCTCCGCCTGGTGGAAACGCGCGACCACTTCATCAGTGCGTCCCCGGCGGAAGACAAGATGGAGCCTTGCCGCCTCCTGCAGGACTACTATCTGGAAGCCAAGGGCGGCAAGACCGTCCTGCGCATGGTCCATTCCGGCTTCGGAACGTCCAGCAACTGGATTCAGGAATACGAGGGCACGCGCGATGGCTGGGCGGTATGCTTCCTGCGGCTGAAGACTCTGCTGGAGCGCCACAAGAACGACACCGTCCATAACCTCATGCTGACCGCGCTCTGCTACGGAATGGACTATGTGAAGGCCATGGCCGAGATTGTGGCCGCGCTTCCGAAAGCCTTTGAGATCACGCTTCGGGGCAAGTACAGCATCTCCGGATTTATCCGCGACGTCAACGACTCCATCCTGAGCGTCTCCGTCCAGCCATCCTCGATGGGAACCGTGGCCTACCTGGAGCTGATGCTCTACGGCCTGCCCGACGAAAAGGCCAAGGCCATCGAAAACGAGTGGCGCGCGAAACTCTCTCAAATATTCCCAACCGCCGCCGCAACTCCAGCGACGTGACGTTTCCGACCGGCGCCGCGCGTTTCCGACCGGCGCCGCAAGTTTCCGAGCCGCAACGTGACGTTTCCGAGCCGCGCCCGTAAGGAAGCGGTGCCCGGTCCTCACCTCTAAGCCCCTAGAATAGGGAAGATGAAACGGTTCTCCATCGCAGTCATCCCCGGCGACGGCGTGGGCCAGGAAGTGACACCCGCCGCAATGCGCGTGATCGAGGCCATTGGGCCGCGCTTCGATGCCGGCTTCGACTTCGAACCATTCGACTGGGGCGCGGAATACTTCTTCCGCAACGGCCGCATGATGCCCGCCGACGCGCTCGAGCTGCTGCGTCCCATGGATGCGATTCTTCTGGGCGCGGTCGGCGATCCGAAAATCCCCGATCACATCACGCTCAACGGCCTGCTCCTCCCCATCCGCCGCGGCTTCGATCAGTTCGCCAACGTCCGTCCGGCGATTCTATATCCAGGAATCGACTCGCCTCTCGCCAAGCCCGGTGAGATCGACATGGTGGTGGTGCGCGAAAATACCGAAGGCGAATACGCCCAGGTCGGCGGATTCGTCTATCACCATCAGCCGGAAGAAGTCGCCATCCAGACCGCCGTGTTCACCCGGCGCGGCATCGATCGCGTGGTGCGCTTCGCCTTCGAGCTGGCGCGAAAACGCAACAAGAAACGCCGCGTCACGTCTATCACCAAGTCGAACGCGCAGGGCTTCGGCATGGTGCTGTGGGATCGCGCGTTTCAGTCCGTGGCCGCCGAGTATTCGGACATCGAAACCGAATCGCTCCTGGTGGACGCAGCGGCAATGAATTTCATCCGCCGCCCGGAAAGTTTCGACGTGGTAGTTGCCTCGAACCTGTTCGGCGACATCCTGAGCGACGTGTCGGCCATCCTCACCGGCAGCATCGGCCTGGCGCCCAGCGCCAATCTGGATCCGACCCGCCGTTTCCCCTCCATGTTCGAACCGGTTCACGGATCGGCGCCCGACATCGCCGGCCGCGGCATCGTAAATCCGCTGGCCGCGATCCTATCGGCAGGCATGTTGCTCGATCACTTGGGTTTGGAAGAAGCTGGCCGGCAAGTGGAGCGCGCCGTCGCCGCAGTCTTGTCGGAGGGCAAGCGTCTTACGCCCGACCTCGGCGGAACGAACAGCACCGCCGATGTCACCAGCGCGGTAATCGAACGCCTGCTATAACTTAGCGCCGCCCGCGCCCGCGAAACTCGCGTACTACCCGGCCCCGGCGCTCGAACCGCTCATGCCCGCCACGCCAGCCGAAACCATAGCCGTAGCTGTAGTAACGATAAGGCCTGTATGGGTAGTAATACGAATAGTAAGGATACGGGTAGCTATACGCGTATGGATACGGATAGTCGTACACAACCGGCGGCGGGTAGTAATAAACTGGCGGCCCGACCGAGACTCCAAAACTCCAATGCCCGCGCGCACTGGCCGTCGAAGGCATCATCAAGACTAGCCCCATCAGCAACACGAACACCGGAATGCTGACCTTTTTCGACATCACACCCTCCAACTCTTCCGGTTGTTAGACGCCCGCTTTCCCTGGTAAAGTTTCGTCTTGACTTTCGCCTTTTGTTCGTCTATCCTGACATAGCATAAACCCTTTGAAACGGAGACAAAACCCATGAAAATCACCGATTCTTTGCTCCCTGAATTCGACCAGGAGATGGCCAATACGCGCAAGACGCTCGAAAGAGTCCCGGACGACAAGCTCGGCTGGAAGTGCCATCCGAAGTCGTACAGCATGGGCGCGGTCGCCACGCACATTGCGAACATGACGGGCTGGCTGACCGACACCATCGCCAAGGATTCCTTCGACATCGCCCCGGCGGGCGCGCCGCCCTATAAGGAGGAGCCCGCGAAATCCCAGAAAGAGCTGTTGGAGCGCTTCGATAAAAACGTCGCGTCGGCCCGGGCAGCACTAGCCGGAGCGAGCGATGAGCACCTGTTGAAGCCGTGGTCGCTGCTGGCTACCGGGCAGACGCTGTTCACCATGCCGCGCATCGCCTGCATTCGCGGCTTCGTGATGAACCACACAATTCATCATCGCGCGCAGCTCGGCGTGTATTTGCGGATGAACGATATCCCGGTGCCGGCGATTTACGGACCGTCGGCGGACGAAGGCCAGATGTAGTTATTCGTAGCGCAGTGCGATCATCGGGTCTACGTGGGCGGCACGTCGAGCCGGCAACCACGCGGCGACCGCGCCGACCACGGCCATCACCAGCGCGGCGGCGGCAAAACTGACCGGATCGGTGGGAGCGATGCCGAACAGCGAGCTACGCACCAGTCCGGTCAGCGCCAGCGCCGATGGAATTCCTATCAACAGACCGGCGGCAACCATCCAGAGGCTTTGGCGCAGAACCATCCAGAGCACGCTGGCGCGGTCTGCGCCGAGAGCCAGGCGGATGCCGATCTCGAAGGTTCGGCGCGTGACTGCATAAGCCATCACGCCGTACAATCCGATGGCTGCGAGCAACGCCGCCACGCCGCCGAAAGCGCTGACCAGGGCGGCGAACATCCGCTCGGTGGCGAGCGATTGGGCGATCTGCTGCTCTTCGGTTTTCAACTCGGCCACGGGGATGGTGCGGTCGGTATCGGCCACGGCTTTGTGAACAGCGCTCGCGATGGCCAGGGGAGGAAGTGCAGTGCGGATCGCAAACGTCATTTGATGCAGCCCCTTCAAATTCTGTGCGTAGGGCAAGTAAGCTGTGGCCTTCGGCTCGACGCGCACCCGAGTGTAGTGCGCATCCCGGACCACGCCAACGATTTGAATGGGCTCCGCATCGCGTGTGGGCGGCAGCCGGCCGAAGTAAAACGTCTGACCCAACGGATTCTTGCCGGATAGGAGCTGGCTTACGAACTGCTCGTTGACCACCGCGACGTGCTGCGCAGCCCGTTCATCGCCCGGCGTCAGGTCGCGGCCTAGCAACAGGGGGATGCGCATGGTCGAAAGGAAGGAGGCCGAGCAGAAGAGCTCTTGGGTCCAGTGCCGCTCACTGCTCTTAGGCGTCGTGCCGGCAACATATACGTCCTCGTCGCTTTCAACACCCTGGATCAGGCCGTGCTGCGACATGCCCACGGATTCAACGCCGGGAATGGCTGCGATATTTTGAAGCAGCCGCGCGTAGAGGTCGGCCAGACGGCGGCCTTCGTAGCCGTTGCGGCTCGGATCGGTCTGGAAGGTCAGCAGGTTTTCGGGACGGAAGCCAAGGTCCACCGCCGACAAGTGGAGCAGCGTCCGCACAAACAGTCCTGCGCCGACCAATAAGAGCAACGAGAGAGCCACCTGTGCCGAAACCAGCAGCCCGCTGAGACGAAGGCGCGGGCTGGCGCCTTTGCCCCCTGCGCCCGAGTCCTTGAGCGCGGGCGTCACATTTACCCGCGTGGCGCGCCAGGCAGGTAGGCTGCCGAAGATTAGCCCCGTCAGCAGCGATACGCCGGCGGTGAAAGTCAAGGTGCGCAAGTCGAGCCGCGCGTCGACGCCAAGCGCTTGCGATCGGCTGACTAGCCGAAGAACCACCTGAAGCATCGGACGGGCCAGCAGCAGACCGAGCAAGCCGCCAGTTCCAGCGAGTAGGAAGCTCTCGGTGAGTAACTGCCGGATTAATCGGCCGACGCCCGCGCCCATCGACAGTCGCACCGCCATCTCCCGGCTTCGAGCGGCGGAGCGTGCGGTCAACAAATTCGCCAGGTTCACGCAGGCGATCAGCAATACCAAGCTGACCACACCCCCGAGCACGTAAATGGAATTCGAAACGCTATTGCGCAACATGGCCACGCCGCGGCCTCCTGGCCGGACCAACACGGCTGGCACTTCCGCATTCTTCTCGTAGGTTTCGATCACGTGGGCCATCGTGGCGCGGACCGTGGCTGCGGCTGCTTGTTCGGATGCACCAGGGCGGAGGCGTCCGAAGACTTGCACCCACCAGTTGTCCGGCTGGGTCATGGAGTACCACTCCGGTCCCACCTCGGCATCCATTGCCATCGGAACAAATAGATCGAGCGCGCGCCCAGGATAAAGCCCTTGGAATGCCGGAGGCAGCACGCCAGCGATGGTCACCGATCTCTGGTTCACCGCGATTTCCCTACCAATCACAGTCGGATCCAGGCCGAATCGTTTTTCCCAGTAGCGATACGTCAGGACCACCACACGAGGTTTGCCAGCCGCATCGTCGCCCTCCAAAATCGGCCGACCCAACAGCGTCCGCGCTCCCAGGCCGGTGAAATAATTCCCCGAGACGAACTGGCCGCTGGCAAAATCGCTCGAGCCATCCGCCGTTACTGTGAACTGATTCGGAACGAAGGCCACCAAATCGGAGAACTGCGAAACGTGATCGCGAATCAGTTGATAAATGGGATAGGAAAACGAGCCGCTAACCGGCTGCCCGGTTTGGGGATCGTTCATGTTGTAGCCGCTGTGGTTGCCCACCGGTTCCTTTTCGCTGCGCACCCAGGAGAGAATTCTTAGTTCCTCGGGCGCGCGGACCGGCAGCGTCTTCACCAGGATGGCGTCCACCACGCTGAACACGGCGGTGTTGGCACCGATCCCGAGGGCGAGCGACAACACGGCGATGAAGGTGAATCCGGGACTGTGGTGCATCATGCGCAGGCCGTAGCGAATGTCCTGCCATAGCTGTTCGAACCACAACCAACGCTGGGATTCGTAGAAGCGCTCCTCAGCCGCGGCTACGTTGCCGAACTCGCGGCGCGCTTGGTATTTGGCGTCGCCGGGATTCGATCCCTCCTCGGCGAGGTCGTCCGCTTCCATTTCCAGGTGCGACTGAATCTCCTGCTGAAAATCGCTATGCTTCCGTTTTTTCCAGAACATGTTACCTCCCGGCTTCCTCGGGTCCAAGGATGCGCCCGATGGCGGCCACCAGCCTGCGCCATTGGCTGGTTTCCGTTGTGAGCGCCTTGCGCCCCTTGCCGGTGAGCGTGTAGAAACGCGCCTTCCGGTTATTCTTGCTGACGCCCCACTTGGCCTTGATCCAGCCCTGATCTTCAAGGCGCTGCAGTGCCGGATAGAGCGAGCCATGGTCGACCAGCAGCGAGTCCTCGGAAGTGTGACGGATGGCGCGGGCGATGCCTTGGCCGTGCTGGGGGCCGAAGACCAGGGTGCGAAGAATCAGCAGGTCGAGGGTGCCTTGCAGCAGCACGATGCGGTCTTGATCGCTTTGGGTTGGCATCCGACCCGAGTATGGCGCAACTCGGGTCGGTTGTCAACCCAAGTGGAAAGCCAGTCGTGAGGTGTCCTGAACTCTTTATAGGTCAGCGAAACCAAATCATGTGCTTCGCCGTCTATGACGACTGGTTGCTAAGGATCTGCAATGAAATAACCTGTCCAACCGCTCCCTTACGGTCACGGCTCAGAAACCGTTACCGAGCCGTGACCGTAAGGGAGCAGACTTGCCTCACACAGGCACTAAGGGAGCCGCGTATGACCAAAGCCGCTCTGGACCGATCTCGGAAATTCACTCGACGGGCGTTTTTCCCCATCGTTGCTGGGTGGTCGACTCTCGCCAGCGGTGCCAGCGATGATGAGGCCGTGTGGAGGCAGTACTTGGCTTGGCTAAACGGCCGGGTTCTCGGAGATCTGGTCGGCCTCGATACCTACCGGAAAGTATTGGCGGATCAGGGACTTCCGAAGGAAGAAGTTGAACGCCGTCTCGCGCTGATTCATGAGCGCTCGTTAAAGCGCCCGGAGGCGATGCGACTCTGGTTTAACAGCATGTACGGCCCGCATGGTGCAGCCGGACCAGATTGGCCGACGCCGTTTCTGATGGATGTTGTCAAGGGCCTCAAGCCTGGAATCGCGTTGGATGTTTGCATGGGCGAGGGGCGCAATTCCATTTTCCTCGCGGGCTTGGGGTGGAAGGTGACAGGCTTCGACGTTTCCGATGTCGCAGTCGCGAATGCGCTCGCAAAGGCAAAGAAAGCCGGAGTGGAGATAGCAGCCATGCGATCCGGATACCAGGAATTCAATTTCGGTCACGAGAGATGGGACCTGATCGTGATGACGTACGCTTATTTTCCGATCCGCAAAACGAAATATGTCGATCGGCTCATTGAGTCGATGCGGCGCGGGGGATTACTCGCGTTTCAGTACGGGGTGCTCAAGAAGGGGGCAGACCATACAGGCGACGCAGCGATGCTCGGTATTCCCGAAGAAGGCGAGCTGAAGGAGATTTTTCGAAAACTCCGCATTCTGCGATATCAGGAAGTGGAAGAAGCATCGGATTGGCAGGTTGGAAATAGTGAGCGCAGAGGCCAATCGGTCAAGATGCTCGCTCAGAAACCTTGATCTCAAGGATCATCTTGTAAAGTCAGCAGGGGCCGGCATCGGGGAGACGCCTTGCTCCAGGAACTACGAATAACACGCGACCAGGCCGACCGGAAGGCCGCGGACCGGCGGTCCGCCCCACCAAATCCTCATGCTCGACAGATTCCCAGCGCAGCGATCCAGTTTCGTGGAACACGGTCTCTAGCATTATCGGATACCAGGCATTGTGCAGTACTCAGACGAAGACAAAGACCGGCGGATCACGCAGTTAAGGAAGGGCATCCTGGAACTGGCGGTGATGGGGGTCCTTTACCACGACCGGCATTACGGCTATTCGCCGATCCGGGTGCTCGTCCCTCACGATAACAAACTTGGTTTATAGAAGAAGCGGGGAAAGCATCGCAGGGCCACGTTGGTAGCCGGGAGAGTTGCTGAAGAAGACTTCACAGGCTGGAAGCCTGTGCCACCAAGCACTGCCGGTTGTCGATGTCGAGTGACTGGCAAGTTTAGATATACAATGTTAATGTATATCTATGCAAGTCTCAAAATGGGGTAACAGTCTGGCGATCCGCATTCCTGCCAGTGTAGCCGACGCGCTGCAGCTCAAGGAAGGCGATCGGGTCGAGATTCGCGTCGCTGGAAGGCGCAAGTTCGAAATCGCCCGCGATCCGGCGACGCGAAAAGCCATCGAGCGAATCCGCAAGCTGCGCCGGCCGTTGCCTCCCGGCTTCCGGTTCGACCGCTTGGACGCAAATGCCCGCTGACGGCAAAGCGTTCTTGGACACCAACGTACTCATCTATGCGTTTGCCAGTGGCGACCGGCGCTCGGATGCAGCCGAAGCACTGCTTCTCAAAGGCGGCGTCATCGGAGTCCAAACACTCAATGAGTTCATCGCCGTTGCGGCGCGAAAGCTCGCCATGCCGTGGAAGGACATACTGGCCGCTTTGAGCGCGATTCGCATTTTATTCCCATCGCCTGCTCCGCTCACGATCAAGACTCACGATCGGGCACTGCACATTGCCGGGCGATACCGCCTCCACATCTACGACGCGCTGGTGGTCGCGGCGGCATTGGAGTCGTCCTGCAAGACACTCTATTCAGAAGACATGGCAGACGGGCAGGTAATCGACGGGCTGACCATCCGCAATCCGTTCCAAGGGTTGTAGACTCTCAAAAATTTCCTGAGCGGGCGTTGCGCATGGTGCACTCAATGAGCGGGCGGCAGGAGCCGGGGAATGCCTTCCGAGCCTGCATGCCGGTCTGAGACGATGCGCAATGCTTCGTCAAATCGCGGATGCCGCACGTTCTCTAAGAGCTGTTCCCAATGAACCCGGCCATAGACAGTTTTCATCCCGCTGTCCGCCAGGTTGACCTCTCCGGCCCAGATGCGCCGATGAAAATCCTGGAATGAAGGCAATTTCTCATTCTGGTCTACCGGCTTGCCCGATGAACCCAGTAAAAGGTAGACGGCAGCGGCCATCATGTGCATCACCTGACGCATGAGGAAGAAGCGCGACAGTTGGTATGGATCGGGTGGTTGTCCAAAATAGTCCTGAAGGTAAGCGTTTTCGTCCGCGCCGTTGGCGGCCAGGAAGTTCGCGACGATCGCCAGGTCGAAGTACCGGTCGTTGGTGAACGCAGCTTTCCAATCCACCAGCCATATGCGGTGTCCGTCGAAGAGGATGTTTTCCGGTTTCAAGTCGTTGTGACACGACACCATATCCGAATCGAGGCGCGGGTAAACGGCACTCAGTTGTCCGTATCGATTGAAGACTTCGCCGATTTCGTCCTTCGGGAGAAGATTCGCAGCCTGAAACTTCCGGATAATTGCGTCCACCGTGACGTAATTCAACGCCTTGGGAAATGGCGTTAGCGCATGGAGCGTGCGTAGTACGCCGGGCACCCGGGCACGAGCCTCCGTTGACGAAAGGGGCGCCGCTTCCACAAAATCGCTGACGCAAATCCCATCCTCGATGCTGCTGTACCGGACGCGCGGCGCGAGACCCGCTTCGGCAGCCAGCCTCATGATTGTGAAGTGGCGCGTAGGATCGTTCATGGCGTTCGGGCGGGTGACGATCCGCAGCAGGTATGGAGATCCTCGCACAACGATGCGAAATACCAGGGCTGAGCCGAGGCCGCTGGACAACATGCGGATATCTTCGAACGTTGTTAAACCGAAAGCTTCGCGCAAGCCGTGAGTCACTGCCGCGCTCTTGTCTTGTGGAATCATGGAGTCCTCCCTTGGTGTTGGGATTGGAAAGGCTGCGTAGAAGGCGACTATTCGAATGATGCCTCGCTGGTTAATATTAACCGGGCAGTAAGCCACAATCTAGTCTTGTTTTCAATGATTTAGTTTGCTATCCTGAAGTTGGGGAAGCGAATCATCATCGCGTTGACCTCCGAATGCGCTGTCGGCCGGAACCAGAGACATTCGTCCGGACAGGCATCTCCTCACAGGCTAAAGCCTGTGCTACCACTCATTCACAAGTTACTGTGCAAGGCTGGTACAGACTTTGGCTCTGTGTTGTGGAAATGTAGAAACTAGAGTCACAGGCCGAGAGCTTGTGCCTAAAAGATTCCTGGAACACGGTACCTAGCATTATCGTATACTAGGCATTGTGCAGTACTCGGACGAAGACAAGGACCGGCGAATCACCCAGTTAAGGAAGGGCATCCTGGAACTGGCGGTCATGGGGGTCCTCTACCACGACCGGCACTACGGCTACTCGCTGATCCGGGTACTTTCGGAGAGCAGTTCCATCTCGTTGAAAGAGGGCACTATCTACCCCATCCTCGCGCGGTTGGATCGCGACGGATTGGTTCGGGCGGAATGGGTGGAGTCCGACCAGGGTCCGCCACGAAAGTATTACGGGCTCACGTCGGCGGGCCGGCAGCTTTTCGACGAGTTGAGCCAGGAGTTTGAATTGTTGATTTCGCTGGTCCAGCGGAAGTGGAAGGCGCCGGAGGAATCGGCACACAGAAAGAGACTTTTCGTGCAAAAGGGATAACACAATGAACAACTATCCAGATGTGGTGACGAAGATTGCCAACGACTATTTGGCGCGCGTAAAATCGCAGCTCCGCCTGGTTCCGGCGCAAGAGCAGGAGGAGTTCCTGCGGGAAATCGAGTCGCATATCTTCGAGGCCTACCAGAACACGCCGGGCGAAGACGACGTAGCCCGAATTCTCGCCGTGCTCCGAAAGTTCGGCGAACCTGCTGAAGTGGTGGCCGATCGCTTACCCGCAGCGATGGTGCGTTCCGGCGCGAAGCGATATCTGCCGCTGCACTTGCTGAGTGGAATACTGATCGGATTGTTCGGGATTCCGTTGGGATTTGGCGGCGTTGCCGTGCTGGCCGGCGTCCTGCTCACGCTGGCGGCGATTGTGGCGGTCTTTTACGCAACCATGGGAGTCGTTTTTCTTACCGGCGCATTGTTCCTGGTGATGGGACTGATTCGCATTTATGAGCCGGGAGTGTGGGACAAGCTGGTCACGAACGGTTTCATTCACTTTGACCGGCCCGTGGCCGATTTTCTGGATCAGTTGCCTCCGGGAGGCCAGGGGCTTCTGCTGATCGTAATTGCCGCGGTGTTTGTGGCCTGCGGTCTGGGCATGCTCTGGCTGGGACGATACCTGGTGCGCGGCATGCGTTTCCTGTTCAACCTGGCCTTCGACCGGGTGGGCAAGGTGGCACGAACGGTTCGGACAAAGGTGCGCGAGGGCAAACAGGAACTGGGACGCACGAGCGAGGCCTTGTTTGTGAAGCAATGACTCTGCGGATTCATGGCGCTCTTCAGCATCGCGCGCTGCAGCAAGGCGGTCCAGGCCGGCGGCGATCCGCTTGACAATACAAAGACGCGTTGGCGCGTTGCTGAAAGAGTTTTTCACAGGCGAAAGAGGTTAGTGAAAAAAAGACCTCACCGGCTGAAGCCCAATGCCGTTAAGTTTTCCGGCCGGATCGGAAATCAAACATTTCCCAGTGCTAATGTCTTGTCACTGATATATCAGATGCGACAACTGCAATCCACCGGGCGTCGGCATGAGTGCCGACGCGGCACGCAGGAGTGCGTGCGCTACAATCTCGGCGAAGCAGAATCAATAGCTGGCGCGGGCGCGCGGAAAACTTAACGGCATTGGGCTTTAGACTGTGCCAGCAGTGGCAGGATCTTAGCGTACATTGTCATTTTTACCTCTCGCGCAAGCTGAGCGTTTCGCGCACACTCAAAGTAAAGGAATTTTCGACGAGGTACGATCTTCCATGCAACAGGCCTCTACGTTCGCATACGCGGGCGTGGCGCTCGCGCAAAACCGATGAGCACATTTCGGCGAAGGATTACGGGTTCAAACCGACGCAGATCCGAAGCTTTGGCCAGCTTATGGGCCACATGGCGGACGGTCAATACAACTGCGGCAGCGCAGCGCGCCTGGGAGCATTACGGAAACGCTGTAGTGTATATGCGGCTTCGGGGCGTGGCGCCGCCGTCGAGCGAAAGGAAGCAATAGCGATGAATCGCATTTCAGTGACAATACTCACCGCCGCACTAGCTGGTGCGTGCGCCGTGCAAGGACAGGACAATCCCTTGACCACAGCGGCCAAGAGAGACTACATGAACGTAAGAAACAACGTCATGCGGTCCGCAGAAAAAATGCCGGAGGCGGACTATGCATTCAAGCCGACGCCCGAGGTGCGCAGCTTCGCCGAGCAAATCGCGCACATTGCCGACGATCAATACAACATCTGCTCGGGAGCAAAGGGCGAGACCAGGAATGCGTCGTACACGGCAATCGAGAGCAGCCTGACGAAGAAAGCCGATCTGGTCCCCGCGCTCAAGAAGGCTTTCGAATATTGCGATGGCGCGTTCGCATCGATGACCGACGCGGCGGGCGCGGAGATGGCTAAGGGGACCCAGATGAGAATGCCCAGGCTTGGGGTATTGATGTTCAATACGTCGCACACTTGGCTGCATTACGGAAACATCATTGTGTATTTGCGGCTGAAGGGCCTGGTGCCGCCGTCGAGTGAGCGGAACAGATAGGTACGCGGACTAAGAGGCCAGGACTAGCTAGTTCCGAAGGATTCAAGAATTCAGAATGGGCCGCTGCGCGTCCCCGAATTCAGAATGGGGCGGTGGCTGGTGGAGGATGCCTGGGATGCGGAGACGCAGCAGAGGCTTTGTTTCGCCGGCGCGGCGCGTCGCGGTTCACAGGCTAACGACGTTGCTGAAAAAAGATCCCCGAATCGATGGCCGCCGATGAACGCAGATCAACGCGGATTAAACACTAATGATTTATCGGCGTTCATCCGCGTTCATCGGCGGCCAATGTTGTTTTTCAGCATGGTCTAAAGCCTGTACCACCCACGCGCGGAAAATGGGGGCCAGCATCAAATCAAGGCTGGCAGCGCCTCTTACGCGCGCGGCATGTCGTCCCAGAATTTACGGATTTCGCTGCGCGGATCGTTCTCCACGCGAACTTCCTTATCGAAGATCATGGTGGATCGAGTGTTCGCTTCGTAAGCCGGCCAGGTCGGAATCTTCGAGTTATTGGGGTTGGCGCTCTTAGCCATGGTTACCCAAGTAGTCGCGAAGCGCGACCATAGCGCCCTTTCTTCCGGGGAGCCGGTGCCGCCCACGCCGTCGCGATAGTTGTTGAACGTCGCCGACACATCGGTGCCGTGCACCGCGCCGAATTTTCCGCCGAAGCCGGTGCTGGGGAAGGTCCACAAATACATGTATGCGGGCGCTTTGCCTTGCGCGGCTTTCCGTTCGGCTTGCAGGATGGCGCTGCGGCGCGCGCCGGCATCGGTAGCGATCTGCGCCTGGATAAGAAAAGGCGACTTGTCCGGGTAGCGGTTGCGGTACATGGCCAGCATCGGCTCCGCCTTCGCTCCGTAGCGCTGGTTCATCATGGTGCGCAGGCCCTCTTCGGTGAGATCGAAATTGGTCAAACGAAGCGCTCCGTCTTCCAGCGTATTGGAAATGATGATGGGGACATCGGCGGATTCGGGCGGCGCCGAGGGATCGAAGGGATGGTGCGGCAGAATTGTGCCGTCCACCACCGGCGCAAAAGCGGCAGTCGTGCCCAGCGAGACTTGCGCTTCCAGAATCTGCTGCCAGGACACTTTCTGAATATCGGCAATGTTGCCTTTCGAAATGCCCAATTTGCCGAGCAAAAGCTCAGCGGACTTGGTGGCCTGTTCGCGCGTGGCCGAGCGTAATGCCGACCCGCTCTGAATGCCCGCGCTGTGGAATAGGCCTCTAGCGGAAGGAATGGCCAGCATGGTGGAAGTTTTTGCGCCACCGCCGGATTGTCCGAAGATCATGACTTTGGAAGAATCGCCGCCGAAGTTCTCGATGTTGTCGCGAACCCACTCGAGCGAAGCGACCAGATCCATCATGCCGGCGACACCGGCATGCGCGAATTCGGGCGGCGCGCCGAGATCGGCCAAATGCAGATACCCAAAGCTGGCGAGCCGGTGATTCACGGTCACCACCACCACGTCGGCCAGGCGGGACAATTGCGTGCCGTCGTACTGCGGCCCGTTGCCGGAGCCGGTAGCGTAACCGCCGCCATGGAATGAAACGAGCACGGCGCGCTTACCGCCGTCTTTGATGCCGGGGGTCCAGACGTTGAGTGTGAGGACATCTTCGCCCATGCCGGTGCCGTAGTGAAGGTCCCACTGGATCAACTGGCCGTAGTCGCTGGTGGGCGGCGAGATGGTTTGCGGATTGATCTGGCCGTAGGCCAGGCACTCGCGAACGCCGGTCCAGGCAGCCGGTTTCTTGGGCGCCATGTAGCGATTTTTCCCAGCGGTCGTCGCGCCATAAGGGATGCCTTTGAATTCCTTGATGCCGGCGTTGGCTATTCCCTGGACCTTGCCGTATTGCGTATCGGCGGTGAAGAACAATTCGCTGTTGCGCGGTGTAGCGGCGGCACTCGCCGTCTGGCGCGATTGCGCCCAGCCGCGGTTGGCCACGGCGTAGCCCGCTCCGAGGGCGGTGAGAAACGAACGTCGATTGGTCATCTCAGCATCCTTTCCTTGGTACTTTACTTAGGGGGCAGTATACTCCAAGCGCCGCTATTTCGGGAACCACTTGTGATACCAGAGCTGGATGGCACTGGTGGCGAAACCGTGGTGCTGATACAGGCGCAAGGCTCGCGAGTTGGCCCCTTGCGTAGCAACGGTGACACGAGGAGCGTCGTGTTCCGAGAACCACGCCAGGGCGCGTTGGACCAAAGCATGACCCAAGCCCGTGCCGCGTGCCTCAGCGGCGACGCCGGTGAGACCAATGCGGGGCTCGCCGCCCGCCAAGTGGCAGGTGATATAGCCCGCCGGTTGGCCTTGGTGCTCGGCCACCCAAACCCAGTCGGCGTAGCCATGACAGCTTTTTTCGATCCACACGCGATACATCTCGTCGCAAGACGGCGCCGGGAAGCGGCCGTCCTGGTAAAACCGCGTATCGGTATGCGAAGCGCCCGCAATGGCGCGCAATGCGGCAACATCTTCGGACCGCGCGGGCCGGATGCGATCCTCATGGATTTGCTCTTGGCCCGCAGGGCGCGGTGAAGCCGCCAGAGTCACGCGGAGATCGATCAGATGGAATGCGTGCTCCTCGGCGAGGCGAATAGTCTCCGCGCCAATGTCCGCGAGAAAGTACAGGCAATCCAAGCGCTGCTCGCACGCCCAATCGAGAATCGGCGGACAATGCGACGATCGCAAGCCATGGCCGACAATCCGCCCGATCCGCAAGCCGAAGAATCGAGAATCCCAATCCAGGAATTCACAGAGTCCCGGCGAAGGCGATTGAGGCGCGGCCATGCGTCACACCCTTTCGCGCACTGTTTCGTCCAGGGACACCGCCGGGCCGGATTGAAGCTCACGGACGACATAAGGCGGGCGATCCATGACCCGAAAATGAATTCGGGCCAGATACTCGCCGATGATCCCCAAGGCGAAAAGTTGCGCTCCGGAAAAAATGATAACCACGGAAGCGAGAAATGCGAAACCGGGGACAGTGACGCCTTGGATCAAGTAACGCCCGATCACGTATGCGAGCAGGATCAAACCGAAGAGAGTAAGCGAAAACCCGATCAGGCTGGCGAGTTGCAGGGGAACGACACTGAAACCGGTCACCATATTCATGGCATGGCGAATCAGCTTCCGGACCGTATAGTTCGAGGCCCCGGCGGGACGGGGCAAGTGATTCACGCGGATCGAGGTGAAGCGGGAAGTTCCCCATGTCAACAAGACGTCGATACAAACAAAAGTGCCGCGGTACTGCTCGAAGGCGTCGCGAATCGGCGTACGGAAAGCGCGGAAGGCGCTCACCTGCAGCGCGGTCTCGGCGCCCATGGCCGTCCGAAGGGCTAGTTTCGTGATGCGGGAAGCGACCATTCGCCAGAAGTCGTGTTCCTCCTTGGCGGGCGTTCCATAGACGACGTCGAAACCTTCGGCTAGTTTGTCCAGTAATTTGGGAATCTCTTCCGGTGGATGCTGAAGGTCGTCGTCCAAGGTGACTACAACGTCGTGGCGTGCGGCTCGAATGCCACAGAGAATCGCATTGTGCTGCCCATAGTTGCGCATGAGGTTGAAGGCGCGTACTTCGGGGAAGTTCCCGGCAAGCTCCAGGATGGTTTGCCAGCTTGCATCCCGGCTGCCGTCGTTGACCAGAATCAGTTCGTATTCGCCGCAGGTCGAGGGCAGAACGTCACGCAGTCGCGTTATCAGCTCCGGCAACGTAGCAGCGCCGTTGTACACGGGCACGACGACCGATAGAGCCATGTTCGGATATATTGGCGTGCCGGCCGAGTGACCCACATCGGCTATTATAGTCACTTACCAAGACACTACGAATGTTCTCTCGTCCACAAAATCGCGGATCGATCCACGTGCAGACGTTGACCGTGGGCTTATTATCCGTTATTGGAGCGATATTTTTCCTGCTGATGGCGTTCCTCACCGAGCGGGTGTGGGGAGGCGAAGAGCGTACGCTGTACAACATCCCTTACACATATTTGCACGAAGGGAAAGTGGCGTTTCCAGCTTACGCTTTCACCAGCCGGATATTGTATGACCGGCTTTACGTTCACCCTCCGACACACTACCTGGAAATTGCGCATTTGATGAAACTCGGGCTGCCGTTGTATTACGCGGAGGCTGTTCCGGCGCTGTTTTGGGCAATGGTTTGTCTGGCACTCATCGTCACGGCGGAGTTTTCATTTGCGACAAAACTGGGTCTCTTGTGCGGAGTGATCAGCGGAGGCGGGTGGGTGGCGACTATCGGCTTCTGGGATTATGGGTTTCACCTGCGGCCCGATGCGCACATGGCGTTCGCGCTTCTGGCCGGTTTCCTGGCGCTCGCGGCGGCTCAGGTTCAAGGTTGGGAAGTGCGGCGCTTTTTCCTGGGAGCGCTCCTGTTAACTTATGGCTCCACGGTTCACTATCCAGGCTGGTGCGCCTGGCTGGGCGTAACGGCATTTCTCTTCGCCGCCTACCGGGCACTTCCCTGGCGCGACTATCGCATTCGGCTGATCGCGGCTGTCTTGGGCGCCGGACTGGCGGGAATACCTTATGTGGTTTACCATATGCTTCCCAATCGCGCCTATTTGCATCAGTATTCCGCTTTTGTTTCCTGGGCGCGGATTCCGGAAGCGATCCACGCGAACTTTTCGGTGTACCGCGATGTGGCTCACCTTGCGGCCTGGAAGCTGCCCCAAATGTTTTACGCCTTACCGCTGAGCGAGCTTTTTACTCTGGGTATTCCTCCATTCCTGGCCGCTGTGGGGCTTCTGATCTGGCACAAGGAAACCCGAGTGCTGGCGCTTTCTTTTTTGCCGTTCTCACTGTTCTTGTTCGGCATTTTCGAACGCAAGCTTTTTCCGTACTATTACCTGGAAGGCATCCTTGTTTTGATCGGCGTTTGGCTGTTCGTAGCCTGGGCTTGGATGAAACTGGCGATTCTGCCGGCAGCTAAATGGCAAAAGTTCGCGGGCCCGTTGCTGGCTGTATTATTTCTGGTTGGCTTTGGGAAATACACGCCTGAGCTGACCAGGGTCCAATGGAAGCGGCAGCGGCATGAGTTTGGATTCTTGCGGGCGAGGGCGAAAGAGATTGTGGGGCCAAATGCGACCGTCGCGGCGATCCATCCGCTCTGGTATATTGCCGGCGCGCGGCGTTGGTTGGACCTAACAGACGACCTTCTCCGGAAGCTGCCTCCAGTGGATCTCCGCACGTATTTTTCGCGTTTCGACGATGTGGCTGTGCTCAGCATGGTGTCCTTGGGCACCCGGACCGGATGGAATGAAGCAGCGCTGTACGAGCAGGGCATTCTCCACTTAAGAGGCTTCCTGGACAGCCGCAATCCCCCGCAATCAAAATTGGTCTTTCTCTCTCCCCGGCGTGAGATGGTACGCGGCTTCTATTGGACCGACGGGAGGTTCTTCCGCTTTCAGGAAGATCCGGGCGGGCGCCTGGCGTGTGTCTCGCTGGTCGTGTCCGGCGACCTGCAGCCGCTTCTGAGCACACTGGCTCCACTCCGGTATTGGGCACTGGAGCTGCCGAACGCGGCCGGCCAGGCAATCCCGCGATTCGTGCTGGTGATGCTGCTCGACGCGCAACGCTATGACCGTGGAGATCCCGTGCTGGCCGGAGTGAAACCGCTGGAAGCAATCCGCGGGAACGCGGAACAAATGGATCTCTTGTCCCTGCCGCCACCGGCCGACGAAGTAGATCCAATCGATATCCAGCGCTCGTATTCGGAACTCCTGGCGTCACTCGCGAAGCCGTCCAGTAACGGGCTGCGGGCGAGCGTCGATCTGTCGCCATACCCGGTAAACGCTACCGTAGAGCCTGTGCCGGACAGGGTGAAGTGGTTCCGAGTTGCCACCAGGAGGCCTCTCACCGGTCAACAGCTCGCAACGGCGGAGCTTCCGCGGCTTCTGAGCGGCCGGTACTACCGGATCACATTCCATCTAGAAATGGAAACTGGGGGAATGGCGGCGCAGGTTATTCAGAACGGGCAGGTGCTGGCATCGCTGAACCGCGAAGTTCCCCTGGCACACGCCTCTGCAAGTTTCGTTGTTCATTGCAACGGCGATTCGCCGCTGCAGTTTGCGTTAGCCGCCGGCAATTCCCTGGAAAGTGCGCCTGTGCGTTTTCGTATCAGTGAACCGGTCCTGGAGGAAGTTCATTTGCCGGACTGACCAGATAAAAGATGCGGCACCTGATGGCTAAATGGTATGGACTATTATAGTCAATTACACAAAGGCCACAGATGGCCGTACACAATGGCAGGATTCACTCGCACCCAGATGTCAACGGTCGCAGCATTATCGATCTGGAACTGACGCCGTATCCTGATTTTCCCGGATTGAAAAACGACCTAATGGGCAGCCAGCTTTTTCTTTCTGGCCAATACCTGATCGAGATTGCGCTGGGCGTCGGTATACTTGGGTTGAATCCGGAGAGCCTCGTGGAAATGCACGATGGATTCATCCAGCTTGCCCTGAAGGGCCAGGGCGCAGGCCAGCCCATTCTCGGCGAATTCCGGAGTGTTACCGAGACGCAGCGCGATTTGAAACTCCCGAGCGGCTTCGTCAGCTTTCTTCAAGTTCAGGAGCGTGCTGCCCAGGCCGAGATGAGCGGAGGGGAAGTCCGGCTTCATCTCGACGGCTTGACGGAAATGATCCTGGGCCCAGAGAAAGTCGCCCCGCTCCATTAGAAGATTGCCCATGTTTACGTTGGCCAGGAAGGACGGCTCGGTTTCAAGAGCGTAGCTCCAAAGCGTTTCGGAATCGCGCCAGATCAGGGCTTGCCTCCAGGTCAAACTGGCCAAGGCGAGAATAACGGCGCCGGCGGCGATGGGGATGTGCCAGTAGCGCCGGCCTGCTTTCGACAGCAACATCGCAGATCCAGCCAGGAGCGCCCAGCCGAGACAAGCGAGGTAGCTGTACCGATCCGCCGTGATTTGCGGCCCGTTGTCGAGAAAGCCGAGGACCGGGAACAGAGTGACCGCGTAGGCCAGGCACACGGCCAGCAGGGCCGGAAACTTGCGCCACAACAGGAGCGCTGCAATGCCAAGAGACGCCACGATTGCGATGCTGATTTCCATGGGCGCAGCCAAGGGGTCGATTTTGTGCGGTGTCAGCGGATAGAAGGGCGTCAGATGAATGGGCGCCAGGGTCTTCCAGAGATAGAAGGCCAGGCTGTAGGTGGCTGCGGCGGCGCGGGTCAGCCAGCCGGCCCCAGCGAGCGATTTGTAGGAGTGTTCGTGTTGTGCGATGGATAGCGCGAGCACGGTATCGGCGATACTCAGCGCAAAGAACGGAAGCTTCTCCAACAACACGCGGCGGAAAGGCGCCCCGGTCCACAAGCCCGACCCCGCACTAAGCCTGCGCAGCGGGTAGAAATCCAGGACGAGCAAAACAACGGGCAGCGTTACTGCGAGCTCTTTAGAGAGAAGCGCCAGGGCGAACACGGCGAGGCCCGCCCAGTAGTATTTTCTCCGCAGCGGGCGGTCCGGACCCTCGTAACCGCGGAGGTACAACAGGATGGCGAGCAGATAAAAGAGTCCGGAAACAACGTCGCGGCGCTCGGTGATCCAGGCCACCGATTCGACGCGCAGTGGATGGACGGCGAACACCAATGCGGCCACCAGCGCGGCCATGGGAGTTCGCAATTCGCTTTCTTCGGCGCCTGGAGCTGCGATGCGGTACAGGGCCAGCGCTATGAAATAAAGCAACAGCGCATTGGTGGTGTGAAACAGAAGATTGGTGAGATGGTACCCGAGCGGGTTCATCTTCCAGATGGTGTAATCGAGGCCCAGCGTCATCCAGGTGACCGGGACATAACGGCCGATGAGATGGGAAGTCCACATCCACTTCAATTGAGGCCAGCCGAGTCCGCGATAATCGTTGTTCCGGAGAAAGTTCGTGGGGTCGTCCCAGTTGAGGAAGTCGCCTTGCAGGGCGGGAAAGAACGCGAGAAAAGTGAACAGCGCGAGCGCGGCCGGGAACAGGAATCGATATCGCCGCCAGAGCATCAAACAAATTATCGCAGCAGTCTTTGACCGCACGCAGTTACTCTGAGAGAAGAGAGACGAATGTTTCCGATCCTGCAAAAGCCCGCCGGTGCGCTCGATCCCGTGTGCGGGATGACGGTTGACCCACAACATGCCGCCGGCGTTTTCGATTATCAGGGCCGGACCTATTACTTCTGCTCCAAAGGCTGCGTCGCGAAGTTTCAGGCCGGTCCGGAAAAGTACCTTCATCACGCCGTGAAGCCCCAGCCGATGGCTCACGAAACCGCGGGCGTCGAGTACACCTGCCCGATGCATCCCGAGGTCCGTCAAGTGGGCCCCGGATCGTGTCCGAAATGCGGAATGGCGCTGGAGCCGGCTACTCTCACGCTGTCCACCCTGGACGAGGTCAACCCGGAATACCTGGACATGCGCAGGCGATTTTTCCTGAGCTTTCCACTGGCTCTGGTTCTGGTGGCGCTGATGTACGCGGGTTTTCACGTGCCCTGGCTGGAATTGATTCTGGCTACGCCGGTGGTCGTTTGGGCCGGTTGGCCCATCCTGCAACGGGGTTGGGCGTCCATCGTGAACCGCAGCCTGAACATGTTCACGCTGATCGCCACGGGCACTGGCGCCTCGTATCTCTATAGCCTGATCGCGACGTTTGCGCCAGGCAGCTTTCCTGCCTCGTTTCGCGATCATCACGGTGAGGTGGCGGTGTACTTCGAACCCGCTGCCGTGATTGTCGCGCTGGTGCTGTTGGGACAAGTGCTGGAGCTGCGGGCCCGGAGCGGGACCAGCAAGGCGATCCGGTCGTTGCTTGGCCTCGCGCCGAAAACTGCGCGGCGGATCGGCGGGAACGGTGCGGAAGAGGATATCCCGCTCGATCAGGTACGGATCGGCGACCGGCTGCTGGTTCGGCCAGGGGAGCGAGTCCCGGCGGACGGCGTGGTGGTGGAAGGATCGAGCTCGGTTGACGAATCGATGATCACTGGGGAACCAATTCCGGTGGAAAAGGTGGAAGGTGGCAAGGTTACCGGCGGCACAGTGAACGGGACGGGCGCCTTCGTGATGAGGGCGGAACGCGTGGGCAGCGATACTCTGCTGGCGCGCATCGTGAAGATGGTGAGCGACGCGCAGAGGTCGCGCGCGCCCATTCAACGCCTGGCCGACGTGGTTTCCTCCTGGTTTGTGCCTGCGGTGGTGGCGGCCGCCGTGGTGACGTTCGTGGTCTGGGGGCTTTGGGGGCCACAGCCGCGTATGGCCTACGCGCTGGTGAACGCCATTGCCGTGCTGATCATCGCGTGTCCTTGTGCATTGGGCCTGGCTACGCCGATGTCCATCATGGTGGCAACCGGGCGTGCCGCCACCGCGGGGGTGCTCATCCGCGACGCCGCTGCGTTGGAAGCGCTTGAAAAAGTGGACACCCTGGTGATCGACAAGACGGGTACTCTGACCGAAGGGAAACCTGTACTGGTGACCGTCACCGATGAGGAAGCGCTGCGGCTGGCGGCCAGTGTGGAGCGGATGAGCGAGCATCCTCTTGCAGCGGCGATTGTGGCTGGCGCGATGGAACGGGGATTGAAGTTTTCTCCGGTTACCGCCTTTCAATCGCTGACTGGGAAAGGCGTCACGGGACTTGTGGACGGCCATTCCGTGCTGGTGTCGAACGCCGCTCAGACAGAACTTCGCGAGCGCGCCGAAGCACTGATCCGCGAGGGCCAGAGCGTAGTGTACGTCTGCATCGATGGCCGCGCCGCGGGGCTATTGGGCATAGCCGATCCCATCAAGACTACCGCGCGCGAGGCGATCGCGGCCCTGCATCGCGACCGGATCCGCATTGTGATGCTCACCGGCGACAGCCGTGGCGCGGCGGAGCGAGTAGCTGGCGAGTTGGGCATCGACGAAGTTCGAGCTGAAGTGCTGCCCGCTGGAAAGGCTGATGCCGTGGCTGAGTTGCGCGCGCAAGGCCGCGTAGTGGCCATGGCCGGTGACGGAATCAACGACGCTCCCGCACTGGCTCGCGCCGATGTGGGAATCGCCATGGGCACGGGGACGGACATCGCCATGGAGACGGCCGCGATCACGTTGGTGAAAGGCGACCTGCGGGGAATCGTGCGGGCCCGGCGGCTGAGCCAGGCCACCATGCGCAACATCCGCCAAAACCTGTTCTTCGCGTTCCTCTACAACACCATTGGAGTGCCGGTATCGGCCGGCATTCTGTACCCGTTCTTCGGGCTGCTCTTGAGTCCGGTAATGGCGAGTGCGGCGATGACGCTCAGTTCGGTATCGGTGATCGCCAATGCGTTGCGGTTGCGAAAATTACCGCTTTGACGGGGCGGGCATGAAGGATGAGGGTGGATCTAACGCTTGTAGAGCCGTCTGCGCAATAGCAGCAGGCCCACTATGCCGGAACCGAGGAGCGCGCACGAAAGTGGTTCAGGAACCTGCAAGAATTGGTTGCTGATCGTGGTGATAGTTGCGGTGCCGTTGGTACCCGAAGCTACGCTAAAGTCTTTGGAGATGGCAATCGATGTGACCGCGCTGAACGTGACCGAATTGCTCTGATTCAACGGTGGATTGGTGACCGAGAAGATTTGCGGGCTGGGACAACCAGTTAGCGTTGTCTGGTTCAAGCAATATGTCTCGGTCGCGCCGGTTATCCCGGTACCCGTAAACGAGCCATCAAAGATCATGCTGAGGTCGGTGATCCCGAAAGGATCGGTGACGAAATAGCCCAGGGTAATGTCCGAGATGTTTTGAGTGGAACCTGTGTTGCTAACGGACATCCCTGTCGGCTGAAACTGGAATCCTTCATTCGATGTGGTCGTGATCGGCGTCACGGACACCGCGCTCGAGGGTATCGGTGTTCCTGACGCACTGGACGCGTAGGTAAATCCGCCGAAGGTCAAGTTTCCGGAGGTGCACGTGAATCCGCCAACTGCGTAGGTGGAGTAGGCAGTTCCGGCGGCTGGGCAGGTGGTTATACTCGCAAACGCAGAGGACACGAACAGCGCGCCCGCGAGAATGACCAATAAGAACCGCTTCATGAACACTGTCCTCCGAGGTAACACATACGCCTCCGACCGAATTCGGCCCATGGTTACCAGTACCAGTTCGAATTGAGTTTAACACTCTAAGGCTTGTAATTCAAGGACATAGTTGCATCCGGCAGCCGGGCAGACTAGGCTTTTGGGGTTAGTAGTACCATTGCTTCGTTGACAGGCGACCCCCTACTTTAAGGCAGGTCTGGAGCGACAGGTACTAAGAGTTTTTGTATTCAAGAGGATAGGGAGTCCCAACGCGGACGCAGGGCTGTGGGACACTGTCTGACATATGGCGATCTGGTTAAGCGAGAAAGATGTTCGCGCCGTGCTTTCGATGCCGGAGTTGATTGATGCGATTGAAGGCGCCGTTGCGGCATTCTCGGCGGGTCGCGTGAATCAGCCGGTGCGTACCGTACTCGAAACACCGGGAGGCTTTTTCGCCTCCATGCCGGCCTTCCTCGGTTCGACGCCGGCGATGGGGGCCAAGCTGGTCACCGTTTTCCACCACAACGCGGACCAGGGACTGCCCACGCACCTGGCTACCATCGTTCTGCTCGATCCGGCGACCGGTGGACTGTTGGCGGTGATGGATGGCCGCTACATCACCGAGGCCAGAACGGGCGCCGCCTCGGCAGTGGCCGCTCGCTACCTGGCTCGGCGGGAATCTTCAGTGCTAGCGATCATCGGCTCCGGAGTTCAGGCGCGCAGTCATCTGGAAGCTCTATCGTTGGTGCGGACCTTCACGGAAGTCCGCTGCTGGAGCCCGACGGCGGCGAATGCGGGAAGGTTCGCTTCGGAATCGAGCGGTTACCCGGTTCGTGCGGCCGACACCGCCGAGTCCGCGGTGCGTGGCGCGGACGTCATCGCCCTGGTGACTGCATCGAGCACTCCTGTAATCAAGGACGCTTGGGTCAAGCCGGGGGCCTGTGTGATTTCGGTGGGCGCTTGCCGGCCAAACCAGCGCGAGATGGATCCGGACTTGGTGGCGCGAGGACGTCTGGTGGTCGACTCACGCGCAGCGGCGCTCAAGGAATCCGGCGACGTGGTGCAGGGAATCCGCGAAGGCCGGTTTGGTGAGGATCACATTGCAGCAGAGCTGGGTCAAGTTGTAGCCGATCCGAAGTTGGGCCGCACCGCCGCGGACCAGGTGACCATCTTCAAGTCGCTGGGTATGGCCGTGGAAGATGTCGCGGCCGCGGAATTGGCCTACCAGCGGGCCAGTAAACTGGCGAAAGGCGCGGCGATTGGCTGAACTGTACGATGTCGTGGTGCTGGGGGCGGGCGCTTTCGGCGCGTGGACCGCTCACCAATTGCGCCGTTCCGGAAGATCGGTAGCGCTGCTCGACGCCTATGGCGCAGGCAACAACAGGGCCAGCTCAGGCGACGAGTCGCGCATTTCCCGAATGGGGTATGG
>DASQGY010000137.1:0-2583 GCA_035632375.1 Bryobacteraceae bacterium
CCGCCCTGGCCCTGGCCAATGGTTGTGTAGTCCTCGATAAACTCGATCGCGCGGATGTACTTCACCATGGTGAACCCGAGCTGCGTTTCGACTCGAAGTCGGAGCGGTGCTCCGTGCAAAATCGGCAGGGGTTGGCCGTTCATCTCGTAGGCCAACAGCGTATCGGGATCCAGGGCTTTCTTCACCGTGATGGTGCGTTGGAAATCGGGCATCTTCCCGAGGGGAACGTCGGCGCCATCGAACAGGATATCTTTGGCCGAGTCCTTCAAGCCTGCTTTTTGGAGAACGTCGCGGAAGCGGACGCCGGCCCAGCGTCCGTTGCCGACGCTGCCGAAAGCCCATTGCGTTCCGGGGACGTGCGGCTGATAAAAACTGCGCCCGTTGCCGGCGCATTCCAGCACGGCGACCAGCTCGACGCGCGGGAGCTTTTTGAGATCGTCCATGGTCAGGTTGAGCGATTGGTTGACGACGCCGTCCACTTTCAATCGCCAGTCGGTCAGGCTGGGGCGCTCGGGCGTGAAGGTGTGGCAGCGGACGAAAAAGCGGTCGGCTGGAGTGATCCACTCCGCAAAGCCTTCGAGCGGCATTTCCAGATCTGCGGGGCGCGACGAGCGAACGATCATCTTCTTCAAGTCGGCCGCGGTGTTGAAGCGGGGGAGCATGCCGGCAGCCGCGGCGAGAAACAGGCTGCGTCGAGAGAAGTTCATTAGAAACTCACATTCTTGGTAACGAATTCGCCATCGCGGAGTTGGACATCGAAATCGAGGAACGCGCCGCTTCTGGCCACCTTGACATGATAAGTGCCGGGCGGGAGGTTAAACAACGCCGGCGTGCGCTTGGGCTGTGTTTCGCCGTTGATATCTATACTTGCACCGGAAGGATTGGAGGTAACGCTCAGGGTGCCGACAGCCTTGCTCAATTGCAAAAAGATGTCGCCGTCCTGCGGGACGTTGAAGACTCGGGGGTACGCGCGGTAGCCCGAGAGCTGGACGCTCAGCGAGTGGCGGCCGTTGGGGATGGACAACATGCAGGGCGTTTTGCAGGTGAGAGCGGAATCGCTATCGACGGTAACCTGCGCACCAGGCGGATCGGTGAGAAGCTGCACGGTGGGGCCGGCGCCGGGCTTCGGGTTTGTGACCGGCGGTGGAATTTCGCGGTGCGGAGTGTCGCGCAGCGGCGGATTGTCCGCGGGCTTGGGAGTCTCCGGGTTGGTCGATTGCGGAGAGGCGTCATCGGGGGAGGTGGCCTTAGCCGATTCGTCTTTCGCGACCGCCTGACCGACCGGGCTGGGTTTCGTTGCGGCGGTATCGGCGGGCTTGGCCGGCGGCTTGGATTGCGCCTGCGACTCCGCCGGGATGGGCGCCGGCTCGGCGTTGCGATTGAAGAGGAACTTCTGAGCGCCGACCAAAACCAGGGCCACCAAACCGATTCCGACCAGCACCCAAGCCAGGCTGCGGAGCAGAGGATTCCCGCTGTCCACTTCTTCCCGCTCGCGCTGGTGCGGCCATGGCGGCGCTGTTTCGGGGGGCGCTGGAGCAGGCTCGGGGGTGGGCGGCGGAGGATCGACGACAGGGGCGGGGACGCGATCCATCGGCGCGCCACCGCCGATGGTCGGCATAGTCTGTGCAACAGTGCGGGGCAGCGGATGCCAATCCGGATTCAGGTGGCAAGCCGCGCTCAGGGCTTCGACAAACTCCGCGCACGTTGGGTAGCGCTCCGCGGAGTGTTTCGCGAGCGCTTTGCGCAGGACCATTTCCACTTGTGGCCCCACGGTGGGGTTGAGACGCTGCGGCGGCACGGGATCTTCTCGAACGATGCGGTATAGCAGCGAGGGCAGGTGGTCGGCTACGAACGGCTTTTCTCCGGTCAGCACTTCGTAGGCGATCACCGCGAGTGAGAACTGGTCGGCGCGGCCATCGACGGCGTGTCCCTGCACCTGTTCGGGGGACATGTAGTTCGGGGTACCCATCATGACGCCGCTTTGGGTCATCTGTTGCGAGAGGATTTTCGCGACGCCGAAATCGGTGACTTTCGCCAGGTGGCCGTCGTGAATCAGGATATTGGCGGGCTTGATGTCGCGGTGGACGATGCCTTTTTTGTGGGCGTAGTCGAGGGCGATGGCGGTTTGGCGGAAGATGGAGAGCAGGGCTTCGCGGTCGATGGGGTTGGGGCCGTTGAGGAGGCGCTCGAGCGGCGGGCCGTCGACGTACTCCATGAAGATGTAGGCGAGGCCGCTCTCTTCGGCGATGTCGTAGATGGTGACGATGTTGGGATGGGAAAGGATGCCGGCGGATTGGGCCTCGCGGAAGAGGCGCTCGCGGAGGCGGTCGCGTTCGGCCTCGTCGGTGAAATCGGAGAGGCGGATGGTTTTGATGGCGATGACGCGGCCGATGGCGGGGTCTTGAGCTCGATAGACGATGCCGGTTGCACCCCGCCCGAGCTCGTCTAAAATCCGGTAGCGGCCGATTTGCTCCACGCCTGTAGGGTAGTTTATCAGGTTAGCCGCACCAAACCGGGGACAGACGGAACGTTTCCAGCAAAAAACGGGCACAAAACCGGGGACAGACGGAACGTTTCCGTTCT
>DASQGY010000138.1:0-8589 GCA_035632375.1 Bryobacteraceae bacterium
GCGCTCCGCCGCCTGTGAAGGCGACCACCACTCCACACTGTACCAGCCGACATTTCAGCAGGCCGTAGTCGAATTTTTTTCGGAACAGTGGCGGCTCCGCGGCGCCGGGCGGAAGCAGCCAGACTAAGCCTCGCCCCTGAAAGGCGCCGGCTTACGGCATCTGTTCGGATGGCAGACTCGGCTGACGCCTGTGCAGCGAGAACTCGCGCTTCAGCCGCTCGAAGAGTCACCGGAAAATGAGAAACTCTCTACAATGAAAGTGTGAATACACTGAACAGCTTTGGAGCAGCTTCGACCCTCACGGTTGGGGGCAATCAATACCGCTACTACTCGCTCGAGACCCTGGAAAAAGGCCGCCTGGCCAACATTTCCCGCATTCCTTATTCGATCAAGATCCTGCTGGAAAACCTGTTGCGCTCTGAAGACGGCCGCACGGTGAAAGCCGCCGACATCCAGTATGTCGCCAACTGGCAGATCGGCGGGCCGGTGCAGGAGATCAACTTCCGTCCGGCACGGATTCTGCTGCAGGATTTCACCGGCGTCCCCTGCGCGGTGGACCTGGCGGCGATGCGCGACGCGCTGGTCGAAATGGGCGCAGATCCGAAGCGGGCCAATCCGCTGATCCCCGCCGACCTGGTGATCGACCATTCGGTGCAGGTGGACCAGTTCGGTACCAAAGAAGCCTTCGGCGTGAACGCGCTGCTCGAATTCCAGCGCAATCAGGAGCGCTATGCGTTCCTGCGCTGGGGGCAAAAAGCCTTCAAGGATTTTCGCGTGGTGCCACCCGATACCGGAATCTGTCACCAGGTCAATCTGGAGTATCTGGCTTCCGTGGTTTTCCGGGACAGCCGGCAATCGCCAACGCTGGTTTATCCCGATACGCTGGTGGGCACCGATTCGCACACCACCATGATCAACGGGCTCGGCGTGGTGGGATGGGGAGTCGGCGGAATCGAAGCGGAGGCCTGCATGTTGGGGCAGCCGATTTCGATGCTGCTGCCGGAAGTGGTGGGATTCAGGCTCACGGGCCGGTTGCCCGAAGGCTCCACCGCCACCGACCTGGTGCTCACCGTCACCCAGATGCTGCGCAAGAAAGGCGTGGTGGGCAAGTTCGTCGAGTTCTTCGGCCCGGGCGTTGCTGCGCTGCCGCTAGCCGATCGCGCGACCATCGGCAACATGGCGCCCGAGTATGGCGCCACCATCGGCGTCTTCCCCATCGACCACCAGACGCTCGATTACTTGCGGCTCTCCAACCGGCCGCCGGAACTGATCGCGTTGGTGGAGGCATACACCAAGGCGCAGGGCTTGTTCCTCGACGCGGATTCGCCGGAGCCGGAGTACTCGGACACGCTGGAGCTGGACCTTTCGCAGGTGGTGCCGTCGCTCGCCGGGCCCAAGCGCCCGCAGGATCGCATCAATTTGCCGGACGTGAAGAGGAATTTTCTGGATGGGCTTTCCGCCGCGCCGCGGACGGCGCAAGTCTCCTCCAACGGCTCGAAGACGTCGATCCACGATGGCTCGGTGGTGATCGCCGCCATCACCAGTTGCACTAACACTTCGAACCCGTCGGTGATGGTCGCCGCGGGGTTACTGGCGAAGAAGGCCGTGGAGAAGGGATTGAAGACGCAGCCCTGGGTGAAGTCGAGTTTGGCGCCGGGGTCGAAGGTGGTGTCCGACTATCTCAACGACGCCGGGCTCACGCCGTATCTCGAAAAGCTGCAGTTTCATCTGGTCGGCTACGGTTGCACCACGTGCATCGGCAACAGTGGACCGCTGCCGGAGCCAATCGCCGAAGCGGTGCAGAGAGAGAAGCTGGTGGTGGCCGCGGTGCTGAGCGGCAATCGCAATTTCGAAGGCCGCATCAACGCGCTGGTGCGCGCGAATTATCTGGCGTCGCCGCCGCTGGTGGTGGCGTATGCGCTGGCCGGGCGCGTCGATATCGATCTGCAGAACGATCCCATCGGCGCGGATCAACAAGGCAAAGACGTCTTCCTGCGCGATATCTGGCCAACTCCCGAGGAGGTGAGCGCGGTGGTGAAGCGCTCGGTCCGCGGCGAGATGTTCCAGAAGCAGTACGCCGCAGTTTTTGAGGGTGACGAGCGCTGGAACACGGTGAAGGTGCCGGCCGGCGATCTCTACGAGTGGAGCGGCAGTTCCACCTACATCAAGAAGCCGCCGTACTTCGACCATATGGTGGATCCGGCGACATCGGTGCAGGACATGAGCGGCCTGCGCGTGCTGGCCATGCTGGGCGATTCGGTGACCACCGATCATATTTCGCCAGCCGGCAACATTCCAGTGGACAGCCCCGCGGGTAAATTCCTGATTGAACACGGCGTCAAACCCGGCGACTTCAATTCTTATGGTTCGCGGCGGGGCAACGACGAGCTGATGGTGCGCGGCACGGTGGCGAACATTCGCCTCAGGAATGAGATGGCGCCTGGATCCGAAGGCGGCTGGACCACGCACGTTCCGAGCGGCGAGAAGATGTTTATCTACGACGCCTCAGTGCGCTATCAGAAGGAAGGCACGCCGCTGGTAATCGTCGCGGGCAAGGAATACGGCTCAGGTTCCTCGCGCGATTGGGCGGCCAAGGGGACGCTGCTGCTGGGAGTCCGCGCGGTGATCGCCGAAAGCTTTGAGCGGATTCATCGTTCCAATCTGGTGGGAATGGGCGTGCTGCCGCTGCAGTTTGGCGCCGGTCAGAATCGCGAGACGCTGGGGCTTACCGGCCTTGAGGAATACTCGATTGAAGGAATTCGCGAAGCGATCGCGCATGGAACGCACGCGCGGGTTCGGGCCGGCGAGAAAAGCTTCGAGGTCATCGTGCGGATCGACACGCCGCAGGAGGCGGAGTACTACCGGAATGGTGGGATTCTGCCGTATGTGCTGCGGCAATTGGCGGCGCAAACGAACTAATCATGATGGCCGCCGATGAACGCCGATGAACGCAGATAGTTAGTCGAGGACGCGGACGAATTCGGCTACTATGCGGTATTTTTCTTCGTCCGGGTCCAGGTCCCAGGAAGGGTAGCCGGGGTTGAGCGATTCCAGGTGAATGCGCTGGTGCTTCCAGCCTTCCTCGGTGACGAGCTTTTCGCTGGTGTAGCGCTTCACGGCGTAGGCATTCGCTTCGCGGTCCTCGGCTAGGACCAAGCGGCCGGCGCGGCTGCCCGCGACCTCCGCGCGAAAGACGCAGAAGCTGCCGTTGGGGATGAGCGGCTCCATGGAATGGCCTACGATTTCGGCTACGAACATCTTGGGATCGAGGTGCGTCATGTTCTCCGGCGCTTCTATCCAACCTTCTTCGGTGATCTCGTCGTTGTCCAGGAATCTTCCTGCGGCTGCGCGGAGCGAATAGCGCGGCAAGTGGGTTTTGAAGGGGAGGACGTTGCTCTGCACATGCTGGCGGTAGAGCCGCTCCACGGCGCGGTCGATGTCCTCGACCAGGACCGTTTCGCGATCGGTGATGCGCACCGCGCCCGACAGCGTGCTCTCCAGATATTCGAACAGTTGTTCGATGCCCAAGTCGCCGGCTTTGTGCAGCAGATCGTCGGGCAGGGCCGACAGCACTTCGAGGTCTTCCTCATCCACCAATCGATTGAGGTCCCGCCGGAAGCGCACGCGCAGGGAATCGGAGTCCTGCAGCAACACGCCCAGATTCTGAAGGCCATGTCCCGGAACCTCCGCTTGTATGACGGAGAATTTGCCGAGGTTTGTGGCAGTGGCGGTGGTGGGGGACATGGTGTTAATTGGGCTTATCGGCGGAAAGGGGGAAAGGTTTCAGGTTCCAGGTTTCAGGTGCCAGAAAACCACGCAACCCTTGGTACCTGACACCTGAAACCTGACACCTGGAACCTTCTGCTTACGGTGCGAATGGATAGTACCCCCTCCTGGCCCGGACTTTCACGTTGGCCAAGTTCACCTTTACATTAATGTTGCGGAACTGCTTCTTGCCGTCCACCGAGTCCGGGATGTAGCGGATGATGTATTGCGTGGTAACTTCGCCCGCCACGTTTTCAATCGCCTTGTACATGTTGTTGGCCAGCGCGGACGCGTAACCGCCGGTACCAACCTTCAGGGCGTAGTTGCCTTCATCCGACGGCGTCGACAGATAGCCGGCTACGTCGCTGTAGCTACCCTGCAGCGGATACTCGACGCGGCCGCCGGTTTCCTCCGCCAGTCGGATCAGGTTTTTTTCGTCGGCGCCGTTGAATCCGAAGGCCACCGTGCTGATGCCGTAGATGGTCACCAGGTTGCGCTGGGCGATTTCGACTGCTTCGTCCAGCGTCTTCTTGCTGGCATTGTCGTGTCCGTCGCCGATGATCACCAGCACCCGCCGCGGCTGGATTGGCTCGCCTTCCACCAGCTTGCGGCTGGTGCAGGCCATGTAGATGGCGTCGTACAGCGCGGCGCCGCCGCTGGGCTTCAGCTTTTCCAGTTTCCGCACCATGGACTCCGGTTCCGACGTAGTGTTCACCATCAGCTCGGCTTCGTTGGAATAGCCGATCAGGTAGCCGCTGTACTTGGGATTGTCGCCCGGAACCAGATTCTGGATCAGCTCGATGGCCGAATCCTGATAGTTTTTCCAGTGCAGGCGGCTGGCGTTGCTCAAGTCGACCAGGAACCCGACCACTACCGGCTGGCTGTGCTCGCGGGTGAAGAATCTGATTTTCTGCTGCTTGCCTTCGTCGAAGATGCTGAAATCGCTCTCGTCGAGATCGATGACGAACTTGCCTTTTTCGTCGGTCACGGTGACCGGAACGATGACCTCGTTGACCGAGACCTTGATTGGCGGCGCGGTCGGCTGGGCGGCGGGAGCCTGACCTTGTGCAGGCGGCTGCGGCGTTTGAGCGCACAGAAGTGCAGTGAGAACGATGCCGGAAGCGACCCATGAGCGCATAGAGGAACCTTGGTTTGATTATAAAGGAATCCAGGCGGCGGGAGGCAGGCGGCAGGAAGCTATCTTTGTACGCGGCCTGAACCGCTGCCGCGCACCAGTTGTTCTACTTCTTCGCGGGTGAAGCGGCTGAAGTCGCCGGGGATGGAGTGTTTGAGGCAGGAGGCGGCCACGGCGAATTCCAGGGCCTGTTGGTGGTCCGGGAGATTCAGAAGGCCGAAGATCAGGCCGGCAGCGAAGCTGTCGCCTCCGCCTACGCGGTCGACGATGTGGGTGATTTCGTAATGGCGGCTCAGCAGGAATTGCCGGCGATCGTGCAGGCACGCCGACCAGCCGTTGTGCGAGGCGCTTTTCGACTCGCGCAGAGTGATGGCCAGCATCTTCAGGTTTGGATAGGCGGCGAGTACCTTTTCGGCCAGCGCGCGGTAGGCGTCCGTGTTCAGGCTCCCGGAATGAACGTCGGCGGCGGATTGTATTCCCAGGGCGGCTTGGCAATCCTCTTCGTTGGCGATGCCGATATCCACCAACTGGAACAATTCGCTCATCACTTCTTTGGCGGCCGCGCCATATTTCCACAGGTTCTTGCGGTAATTCAGATCGCAGGAGACGGTGAGGCCGTCGGCGCGGGCGGCTTTCAGGCTCTCGGCCGAGAGATCCGCGGCGGTGCGGCTCAGGGCGGGCGTGATGCCGGTGATATGGAACCATCCGGCGCCTGCGAATGCCTTGGCCCAGTCGATGTCGCCCGGCTTGGCTAGCGCGATGGCGCTGTTCTCGCGGTCGTAGACCACCTTGGAAGGGCGCTGGTTGGCGCCGTTCTCGACGAAATAGATACCCATGCGGCCGGGACCCCGGGCCACCAGCTTTTCGTCCACGCCGAATCGGCGGAGTTCCCCGAGGAAGGCGTCGGCGATTGGATTGGCCGGCGGAAGGACGGTGACGTAGCGGGAGGGGTTGCCGAATCCGGCGAGGGCCACGGCGACGTTGGCTTCGCCACCGCCGAAGGTGGCTACAAATTGCGGCGATTGGAGAAACCGCTCGAATCCGGGCGGGGCGAGGCGAAGCATGGTTTCGCCGAAGGTGACGACAAGCATAAAGACAGAATACAAGGAAGACGAGGAATGGCGGGGAGGAATCCAAGGATTCAAGAATTCAGGAATCCAAGAATCTTGTATTCCGGTGTGTAGTGCAGTAAACTATTGACGTTCCAAAGAAAACCGCACCGGGGAGCCGGTTGGTGAGGACTGTCGAAGCCACCGGTTCCGGTGCGGTTTGCCCAAAGGCTGGAATCCGGCGTCGGCACGTCTGGCCTGGAGACTTGCTTGCAGTTCCATTCCTGGAGAGGCCCGCGTCCTACATTCCTCGCCACGAACGCCAAACGCGACCGATACCCTGATCCCGATGTGAGATCATCGATCGCTTCAACGAAGCAACCCAAAAAAAACCCCTCTGTTGCAACTTGCCAACATGAGGCGAAGTGGTTTCAAAAATCGTTCACCGGTTCCCGCAAGCACGCCGTTCACCAGTCCACTCAACCTCCGTTCCGCCTGTTGCAAGCAGAGGGCAGGTTTCAAAAGGTCACTTCATCAATTCGCTTCAAGAGAAGCAAGCGGGGCTCCATCGGATGACGCTGTTTTCTCAATAACTTACCGGACGTAGCTGCCTTGCGGTGGTAGCGGACTGATGCCCTGGGTGTGTCAGTGTGACACAATTGGAATCTGCTGGATTCATGAGAGCGGCAATACTTTTTCTGCTGGTAGCTGGTGTCTCGGTAGCGCAATCGGCAAGCGACGAGTTTCGCGTTTACACCGATCACCCGCGGCTGTTCCTCAACGCGCAACGGCTGCGTTTATTGAAGCGCGAGCGCGACCGCGACTCCATGCGCTGGCGGCAATTCGCGCTGCTGGTGCGGGCCGCCGCGCAGTTGCCGGAGCCGGGCTTCGCTTATGGCCTCTACTACTCGGTCACGGGCGACACCGAAATCGGAAAGCGGGCGGTGGAGTGGGCGGTTGGGCCGGGCGCCGATCTGCGGCAGTTGGCTCTGGTCTACGACTGGTGCCAGCCGGTTCTGACCGCTGTGCAATCCAGGGCCCTGGCCGCCAAGATCGGCCGTTTGGTGGCCCAAAGGCCGGCCGCCACCGTGGAAGCGCGGCGCGATCGGGTGCTCGCCGCGATCGCCACGGCCGATGGTCCGAACCACCCGGAAGAGGCCGTGCTACGCGATACCGCACTCGATTGGTGGAAGGCGCAGCTTGCGCCAAAATTGCTCGACGGCCGGGCGACGCTGGCGCATCACCAGCTTTTCGCCCTGCTGGAATTACTGCACGCCATTCGCGACAATCTGAAGATCGAGCTGCGTGAGAGCGCGCCGGATTATTTCAAGGAGCTGCCCAAGTATCAGGTGCTGGGCAACTACCCGGCGCCGCTGGCGGCTCCGGAGAACGAGTACCGCATTCCCGTCTACCAGGGCGCCGGACAGCCCGATCTCGATCATGCGGCGCTGGCCCGAGCCGCCGGCCTCAGCATGGTGGCCTACGACAACAACGCGCTGGAGAATCAATATCTGCAAGGCTGGCTGATTCAGGACCGCTTCATGCTGCAAGGGACGTTCGGCGCGCCGTACGAATTTCTTTGGGCCAACCCTTATCAACCCGGCCTCAGTTATTTTCAGTTGCCGATTCTTTACCACGACAAGCACTCCGGGGCGCTGTTTTTGAGATCGAACTGGGAGGACGACGCGGTCTGGTTCGGCCTGTATGAAGGAGAAGCTCAGCTTTTTCAAGACGGCCGCGTGACGGTTTTGAATCGCACCGGGCCGATGGCGCCCAATCCGAAGCCGATCGCGGTGGGCGAGGCGGCGAGCGTGTTGCTGGGACGGAATCCGCTGCGGTTCTCGATGGAGGGAGGCATCACGCTGATCGTCGGGTTGAAGCCGCGGCACAAGTATTTGGTCGAAGTGGACGACGAGGAATTGCGCGATCTGGAAAGCGATACCATCGGCACGTTGGTGCTGGAATATCCGGCCGAGCGCGCGGCGGGAGTACGGATTCAGGAGGCGACGAATGGAAACGGCGGAACGTGAACTGGTGCTGCATCACCTGGCGGCGAGCCGGGAGCGATTGCTGCGGGCAGTGGATGGATTGTCGGCGGAGCAGCGCGGATTTCGCGTGGCGGAAGACCGCTGGTCGGTAGCCGACTGCGTGGAGCACCTGGTGGTGGTGGAAGCTTTTGTATTCGGGACTATGAAACGCTCTCTCGCCGGGCCGCCTGAACCGGCCAAGCAGGCGGAGGTCCGCGGCAAGGAACAAGTCATTCTGGAAATGGTTCCGTCGCGCAACCGCAAGGTGAAAGGTCCGGCCGCGGTGATGCCGGCGCAGCGCTGGCCGAATTTCGAAGAGTTGCTGCGCGAATTCGAAGCCGTGCGGGCGCGCACTGTCCAATTCGCCGCTGAGACACTGGCCGACTTGCACAGCCACTTTTTTCCACACCCGATCCTGGGGGATCTGGATTGCCATCAATGGCTGCTGTTCCTGGGCACGCACTGCGAGCGGCATGTGCGGCAGTTGGAAGAGGTGAAGGGGGACCCGGGGTTTCCGAAGTCGGTGGGGATGGGGGCGTAGGGGAGCGGGAATTCAGGAATCCAAGGAGGAGCCGCTGCGCGTCTCCGAATTCAAGGAATGGGGGGCGGGGGG
>DASQGY010000139.1:0-12542 GCA_035632375.1 Bryobacteraceae bacterium
AGTTTTTCCAACTAAGACTTCCGCTGACGATGGGATTGGTTTCGAGCGGCCCGTCCTCGGCGTATTTCTGGAGCCAGCAGCCTCCGTGCCCGGCCTTCAATGCGTTGTCCGGCTTCCAATCGCGCGGACACCTCAACTCCACTTCCAGCCGGATGCTGTCGCCTTCGAGCTTCGGCCCCTTGTCCTCGAAAACCTTGCCCAGCACGTTGATGACGCCCGCAACGATGGTGAGCGCCACCACAATCTCCGCGGCACGTAGTTGCACTGCGCCGAAGCTGGAGCGCATGGTGAGCGCGGTGATCAACCCAACGGCGAATCCGCCGGCCACGCCCGCGAGGGTCACGAACACGGCGAAGTATCCCGCGCCTCCCTCAAAATTGCTGACCTTGAGGAACGAGATTAGAAAAGCCGACAAGCCCAACCCGGCCAACCCGCCCAGCAAGGTGGTCAAAACAGCGACACCAATCCCGCTCCCCAAGCTCATGTCTGTGCCCATTCTACTCTGTCCGCAAAAACATACAAAGCATGTTATGATCCAACAATCCATTCAGGAGGATCATGCACCAAATCACTTCGCTTCGGCGATCTCGCGGCAGGCTGCTCGCGCTAGGAGTTTTGACGGCAGCCTTTGTCTTTTCACTAACGGTCGGCTGTAGTTGCTCCATCGGAACTCAGAAGGTTACAGTCGGCGCCAAGGACGAAGTCCGCTACAGCGGCACGGCTACCGCAGAGGAAGCTAAGGCGTTGGGAGAATCGCTCAAAGCGCAATTGTATCTGCAGGACCAGGGCGTCACGGTTGTCCTGGCCAAAGGCTCGGACGGCGCCAGCATCGGGTACGTCGTCCAGGAGGGCGCTTGGGATAACGACGACAACGTTGTACTGTTCGAGCAAATGACCCGCGTCGCGGGGCCGAAGGTCGGAGGCTTGCCTGTAAAGCTCCAATTGATGAATACCAAGCTGGAGGTCAAGAAGGAATCGCTGGTGCACGCAAACCTGAAGGCCGGCGCCAACGACGAGATCAGCTATAGCGGAACCTCCACGGAGCAGGACGCCAAGGCGCTTGCCGAGCAGTTGAAGTCGATCGGCTATCTGCAGGATCGCGGTACCTCGGTGCTGCTGTCGAAGGGGCCGGGCGGCACAGTGGTTTCGTTCGTGGTTCGGGACGGCGCTTGGAGCAATGACGATACCGTCGCGAACTTCGAGCAAATCGGGCACTCCATCGCGGCGTCGGTGGGGGGCGCACCGATCAAAGTGCGGATGCTGAATACGCAGCTCAAGAAGCAGAAGGAGATCCCGATCAGCTAGGCGGCACCGGCTCTAGACGGCGCTGAAAAAACAATTCTCGCCGCATGAACGCAGATGAACCCCGATAAGTCATTTGTTCTTGATCCGCGTTTATCTGCGTTCATCGGCGGCGCAGCTTCAACAGAGTTTCCAATCGTATCGATAAGGAAGTGCATCTGGCTGCGGTGAAGGATGTGACACCCGAGTTCGATAGTCCTCCTGCCGTTGATTCCAACCATGTGTTGGTTGCGGGGATCAACGTAAACGTGGGAAATAGCTGACGCTTTTCAAGACTGGCGATAGGCCTTCTCCAGACCCGCGATATCGAGCTTCTTCATTTGAAACATCGCCTTCATCACTCGTTGCGTTCGTTCCGCGTTGGTGTCCCGCAGCATGTCGACCAGGACCGTCGGTACGATTTGCCATGACAATCCATACTTGTCTTTCAGCCAGCCGCACTGTACTTCTTGCCCGCCCGCTGAAAGCTTTTCCCATAGCTCGTCGATTTCTTCCTGAGTCGTACAGTTCACGACAAAGGAGATTGCCTCTGTGAATTTGAAGACAGGACCTCCGTTCAAAGCGGTGAACTGTTGCCCCTCGATCTGAAAGTTCACGGTCATCACGCTGCCCTTGGGGCCAGGTCCTGCGTCACCATAGCGGGTGATGGTTTCGATTCTTGAAGATTTGAAGATGGAAGTATAGAATGCCGCTGCCTCTTCGGCCTGGTGGTCGAACCATAGGAATGGGGTGATTTTTTGTGCTGGCGTGTACATGTTGTTCCTCCCGACTAATGACCCTAGCACTTGCTCGCGCGGAATCAGAATGCCATTATAATGTTATAAGGTGTTTCAACTCGACACGGCCCTGAATCTCGTCTGGGCGCTGTTTTGCGTCGGGGCACTCGTGTACCATGTTCGATCCGAGCGGAACCGCGGCGAATCGGGCACCCGCCGGGCACGCGCCATCCGAGCGTTGGCGCTTTTCCTGGCAGTGGTTTCGTTGTTCCCCTGTGTGTCCTCCAGCGACGATTCGGTTCGGTTTGAGTATTTGGACTACAGCCATCGCGCGCCGGCGAATCATCAGAACGAATCGAAACAGAATCCGGGAACGGCATTGGCGACGCTGGTCCGCTTGTTGGAATCGCTGGAATCCGTCCAGATTCCGCTCATCGTAACGCTTTCCGTCAGTCTGCTTTTCTTTACTTTGGTGATCGTCGAATGGCGCAAGGGACAGGACCGCCTGATCCCGCAGCGCTCCGGCCGCGCTCCACCTTCTGTCGTGCTCCCCGCATAGTTTCCAGAAGAAAAAAATCTATTGGGAGGTTTGAGAGATGCAGCGCCAGCTTTGGCGTGCGCTCGTCTTACCGCTCCTGATACTGGGGAGTTCGGATACGTTATCCGCACAGCAGTCCCTCACTTGGGAGCAAGTTCACGAGCGCTTTTTAGCCAATAATCCGATCGTCACGGCCAGCCGGATTTTCATCCGGGAATCCGAGGCCAACCAGGTCACCGCGGGACTGCGTCCGAATCCGCAGTTGGCGGTGGTGCTGGATCAGTACCGCATCTTCCGCCCCAATCCCCTGCAGCCGTTTCAGAACGCCCAGTGGACTTCCACGGTGTCGGAATTATTCGAGCGGCGGCACAAGCGCGAGCTGCGCGTGGAAAGCGCCAAGCTGGCCACGTCGGGCGCAACCACCGACGAGCTCGATCTTGAGCGCCAGTTGACCTTCACTCTGCGCAGCGCATTTATTCAAGCGTTACAAGCCAAGTCGATTCTTGAGCTTGCAGTAGAAAACCTCAAGTATTACGACGAGGTGATCCGGGTGAACCGCGAGCGCCTGAAAGCGGGCGATATCGCCCAATCCGATTTCGACCGGATCGAGCTGCAGCGGGCGCAGTTTGAATCCGACCTAGTGAACGCGCAGGTGAATTTGCGCACCGCCCGCATCACTCTGCTGGCCATCATGAACGAGCCTGCGACGCCCGTGGATTCGTTCGATGTCGCCGGCGATTTCGATTTCAAAGAGACCATCCTGCTGCCGCAGGAATTGCATCAAGCTGCCTTGGATGCGCGGCCCGATTTGCAATCCGCCACCACTGCAGTGAACAAGGCCAAGGTCGACAACAAGCTGGCCTGGGCCAACGGTTCGTGGGACCCGGCGCTCGGGCTGGAGTACCAGCGCACGCAGCCGGACAACACCGCCGGCGTCAGTCTCGCGCTTCCCATCCGCATTTTTGACAAGAACCAGGGGGAGAAGGCGCGTACGTTGCTCGAGATCCAGCGTGTGCAAAAACTTCGCGAGGGCCTTGTCACCGGCGTGTATCACGACGTGGATTCGGCGTACGAAACCGTGGAAAGCACCCGCCGGCTGTTGCGGCCGTACCGTGACCACTACATTCCCCAAGCTGGCCGCGTGCGCGACACCGTGTCGTTTGCGTACCGGAACGGCGGCGCATCGCTGCTCGACTTCCTGGACGCGCAGAAAAGTTACCGCGACGCACAACTCGCTTACCGCAACCTGATCGGCAGTTACCTCGCTGCCGTAAATCAACTGAATCTGGCCGTCGGCCGGGAGGTCCTGCAATGAAATCGTTGTACCTGTCCCTCACCGCTATTCTCGCTCTCATTTCGTCAGGCTGCGGAAACCAAACGAAGGTGGATGCCAAGAGCCCCGAGACGAAAATCGAACAAGCGCCCGACGTCAACCTTGTCGCCATTCCGCATCCCGAACGATTCCCGCTGGTGGCCGTGCAACTGCGCAAAGCCGCAAATCAACTTTCGGCGAATGGAGTGGTAACGCCCGATGTCAGCCGCACGGTGCCGGTAAACGCCATGACCAGTGGCCGGGTGGTGGATGTGAAGGCGCGCCTCGGCGACGACGTTCACAAGGGTCAACTGCTGCTTACGATGAACAGTCCCGACATGGCGGGCGCCATTTCCGATTACCGCAAGGCGCAGTCCGGCGACACGCTGGCTCGCAGCCAACTGGAGCGCGCGCAGCTTCTCTATTCGCACGGCGCAGTGCCGCAGAAGGACGTTCAGGTGGCCGAAGACGCCGCGCAAAAAGCGAAAGTCGATTTGCAGACGGCGGCCCAGCGCATCGAACTGCTCGGCGGCGACTTGCAACACCCCTCGGCTCTGCTCGAAGTGAAGGCCCCGGTATCGGGCACCATCATCGAGCAGAACATCACCTCGAGCGCGGGCGTGAAATCGCTCGATAACTCGCCAAATCTGTTCACCATCGCCGACCTGTCGCACGTCTGGGTGGTCTGCGACGTCTATGAGAACAACCTGGCGCAGGTGCATCTGAACGACTGCGCTGCCGTGCAACTGAACGCCTACCCGGATCGCAAGATCGCCGGTCGCGTGACCAACATCGGAAAGCTGCTCGATCCCAACACACGCACGGCGAAGGTGCGTATCGATCTGCCCAACGATAGCGGCTTGCTGCGCCCCAACATGTTTGCCACGGTGCAGTTCGTCTCCGAGGGGCAGCAGAGCCGCATGGCTGTGCCCGTCGGCGCAATCCTGCGTCTCCAGGACCGCGACTGGGTGTTCCAGAAGATTGATGAAAAGCGCTTCCGGCGCACCGAGATTCAGGCCGGACCAGCCACCGCCGATGGTTTCCAGGAAATCCTGAGCGGTTTGCGAGCCGGCGATCAAATCGCCGCCGACGCGCTGCAATTCTCGCGCGCCGTGGAAAACCTCCAGGAGCAGCCAGACAAGTGATTCGCGGCCTCGTCGATTTCGCGCTGGGTAACCGGCTGCTGATGCTGGCCATAGGCATCATCCTGTTTGCCTGGGGCGTCTACTCGTTCCTGATCCTGCCGGTGGAAGCGTATCCGGATGTGGCTGACACCTACGTCAACATCATCACCCAATGGCCGGGGCGCGCCGCCGAGGAAGTGGAGCAGCAGGTAACCATTCCCATCGAAGCGCAAATGAGCGGCGTCGCCCACTTGACGCATCTTCGTTCCATTTCCGAGTTCGGCCTCTCTTCCGTCACTCTAATCTTCGACGACACAGCGGAGAATCTGCTGAGCCGCCAGCAGGTGCTGGAGAAGCTCACGCTAGTGACTCTGCCGCCGAACGTGAATCCGGTTCTTGGGCCCGATTACAGCCCCGTCGGCCAACTATATTTTTACACGCTCGCAAGTTCGAATCCTCTCTACGACAACATGGAGTTGAAGTCCCTCCAGGACTGGGTGCTGGTGAAGCAGTTGAAATCGGTGCCGGATGTGGTCGACGTATCGAGTTTCGGCGGCATCACTCGCGAATATCAAGTGCAGGTCGACCCGGCGCGGCTGGTGGAGTATGGGCTTAGCATCGGCCAGGTGGAACAGGCCCTGGCAGCGAACAACGTCAACGCCGGTGGCAGCTTTCTGGAACACGGCCCGCAGGCTTTCAACATCCGCGCAGTCGGTCTGATGAACACCACCGGCGACATCGGCCAGACGGTCCTGAAGGCGCAAAACGGGACGCCGGTGCGCGTGCGCGATCTCGGATTCACAACGCAAGGTCCGAAGATTCGTCTGGGCAGGCTCGGTAAGGCGATTCGTTATCCGGACGGGCGCGTGGTGGACTACGACGACGTCGTGGAAGGCATCGTGCTCCTGCGCAAAGGCGCACCGCCGGACGCGATGCTCGAGGCGCTGCACCAGAAGATCGCAGAGATCAACGGCCACCTGCTCCCGGCCGGCGTGAAAATCGTGCCGCACCTCGATCGGTCGGATCTGGTGCAGCACACCAAGAAAACGGTGCTGCACAATCTGAGCGAAGGCATCATCCTGGTGGTGATCGTGCTCTTCCTGCTGCTGGGCAACGCACGGAGCGCACTGATCGTGGCCTGCACCATTCCCTTCTCCCTGCTGTTCGCCGCCATCCTGCTCGACCTCCGGCACATCCCCGCGAACCTGCTCTCGCTCGGCGCACTGGATTTCGGCATGGTGGTGCACGGCTCCTGCGTCATGGTGGAGAATATCCTGCGGCACGTCAGTCACAGCGCGAAAACCAAACACTCGCTGCTCGATCGCATCGCATTTGCGGTGCATGAAGTCCAGCGACCGGTGTTCTATTCGATTCTCATCATCATCACGTCCTATCTGCCGATCTTCACGCTGCAGCGCGTGGAAGGCCGCCTGTTTCGACCCATGGCGTGGACCGTAGCCTTCGCGTTGTTAGGCGCACTGCTGTTCGCACTGCTGATCGCGCCCGTACTCACCAGTTTCGTCTTCCGCCCAGGCATGAAGGAATGGCGCAATCCGCTTCTCACTTGGGTCACGCGCTTTTACCGCCACACCATCGAATTCCTGCTGCGGCGTTCGTACATCGTGCTGGCTGCAGCGTTGCTGATTGTCGGTGCAACCGTCTATCTTTTTACAAGTGGCGTTATCGGTTCCGAATTTCTTCCGCATCTCGACGAAGGCGCAGTGTGGGCCCGTGGCATTCTCGCGCCGAGCACCGGCCCTTCGGAAAGCATCCGCATCGCCAACCAAGCCAGACTGATCTTTGCCGGCTTTCCGGAAGTGACGCAGGTGGTCTCGCAGGTGGGCCGTCCGGACGACGGCACCGATGTCGCCGGATTCTTCAACACGGAATACTTTGTTGACCTGAAGCCGCGCGAGCAGTGGCGGCCGCAATTCAAAACGAAAGACGAGCTGATCTCCGCCATGGACGAGAAGCTGCGCGACGTCCCCGGCGTGATGTGGAATTTCTCGCAGCCCATCGCCGACAACATGGAAGAAGCGGTGAGCGGCGTCAAGGGACAGTTGGCCATCAAGATCTTCGGCACCGATCTGAAAAAACTGGAAGAAACCGGCGACCAGATCATCGGCGCCATGAGCCGCATTCCCGGCGTCGCCGACCTCGGAATATTCCGAGTTATCGGCCAGCCCAACGTGAACCTGGTGGTGAATCGCGAGAAGGCCGACCGTTTCGGCATCAACGTCGCCGACATCCAGGACGCCATCGAAACCGCAGCCGGCGGCAAGGCGGTGAGCCAGATCCTGAAGGGCGAAGCCCGCTACGATCTCGTCGTCCGCTATCAGGAGCCGTATCGCCGAACCATCCCAGACATCGCCAATATCCGGATTCTTGCGCCCTCCGGCGAGCGCGTCTCGCTCGGACAGCTCTGCGATATCAAGGTGGAAGATGGCGCGTCGCAGATTTTCCGCGAGACCAATTCGCGCTACGTGGCCATCAAGTACAGCGTAGTCGGCCGCGATCTCGGCAGCACGGTAACCGACGCCATGAATGCCGTGGAGAAAAACGTGAAACTCCCTCAGGGCTATCACCTGGAATGGGCCGGCGAATTCGAGAGCCAGAAGCGCGCCAACAAGCGCCTCGCCTTCATCGTGCCCGCCACCCTGCTGGCGATTTTCCTGATCCTCTATTCGATGTTCGGATCCTTCAAGTGGTCGTCCATGATTCTGCTCAATCTCACCACCGTGCCCATCGGCGGCTTGCTAGCCCTGTTGATCACAGGCACGCACTTCAGCGTATCTTCGGGAGTCGGCTTTTTGGCCTTATTCGGCGTCGCGGTGCAGGTGGGCGTTATTTTACTGGAACACATCAATCAACTCCGCGCCCGCGGGAATGAAATCGGTCACGCCATCATCGAAGGTGCGGTGTTGCGCCTGCGTCCCATCCTGATGACCATGCTGGTAGCGACACTCGGCTTGGTCCCCGCGGCCCTATCGCACGGCATCGGCTCCGATTCTCAACGCCCGTTCGCCATCGTCATCGTCGGCGGGCTGCTGCTGAACCTGTTCGTGAGCATCATCCTATTGCCGGTGATGTACGTATGGTTCGCCCGACGCGGTGACCATCTGCCTCACGCCGAAATGGAACTCGCGGAAGAGTAGCCGAGTGGAGCGGACCCGCTCTTCGCCAAGCGGGCGGCGTTACAATGCGAAGACGATGACTCAATACAGGTTTGTGCTCCCCACGGTTCTCACCGCGCTTGTTTGCTTCGCCCTATCGGCTCCCGCCGCCGACCGGCGCACCATCACCGAAACCGACATCCACTCCTTCCAATGGATCGCCAATCCGAAAATCTCGCCCGACGGCTCGCGAATAGTCTACACACACGTTGCCGTTACATCGAAACACGATAATTACGACACCGCGCTGTGGATCATCGCGTCCGCCGGCGGGCCAGCCCGCCGTTTAACCAGCGGACCGCGCGACAACTCGCCCCAATGGTCGCCGGATGGAAAGATGCTGGCGTTCGTGAGGTCGTCGGAAAAGGACGGCAAACCGCAGCCCGGCCAGATCTATCTGATGTCCATGGACGGCGGCGAAGCGCGCCCGCTTACCGATCTTCCGAAAGGCGCCGGCGGTCCGGTGTGGTCGCCCGACGGACACACCATCGCGTTTTCCTCAACCACTATCCCGTCCGATTTAGAAAAGAAGAAAGACGCCGAGGAAAAGAGCGACGTAAGAGTCATCACCAGGGCCGTGTATCGATTCAACGGCGCAGGCTACACCGAGCCCGACCGGCCCGCTCACATCTGGACCGTCGATGTTCCGAAGACGCCCGGCGAGCCGCAAAAGGCCAAGCAGGTCACGTCCGGCAAATTCAGCGAGAGCGACATCGTCTGGTCGCGCAACGGCTCGCAGATTTATTTCACGTCGCGCCGCGTGGCGGAGGCCTACTACGAAACGCCTCATTCCGATCTATATGTGGTGAATGCCACTGGTGGCGACGCGACAAAAGTCGCGAGCCTCGATGGGCCAATCGGCAACATGGCGCTGAGTCCCGATGGAACGCGGATGGCGTTCACCGGCGCAATCGACATCGGCAAAGACGGCGTGCAGCGGTCTTACAGCCAGCCCGACCTGTTCATCACTTCGCTCCAGCCAGGCTCGGTTCCGAAAAATCTCACCGCCAACTACGATTACGATATCGGCGGCGGCGTTGGCGGCGATCAATCGCCACCTCGCGGCGGTGGGCCATCGAAGCCGTTCTGGAGCAAGGACGGGCGCTACGTTTTCGTCGTCGCCGCCGAGGAAGGCCGCGCCAATCTCAAACGCATCGACGCCGAGACTGGCAAGGTGGAACCCGCCACCGCAGGCGATCACGATGTTTTTGCGTATCACGCCACGCCCGACGCATCGAAAGCTGCCGTCCTCATCTCCAGCCCAACCAAAATCGGCGATCTCTACGTCGTCGACATCGCGAAACACGACGTGCACCGCCTCACCAAGATCAACGACGAACTATTCGACAAACTCAACCTCACCGAACCCGCCATGATCTGGTACAACAGCTTCGACGGCAAACGCATCCAGGCCTGGGTCCAGCGCCCGCCCGATTTTCAGGAGGGCAAGAAGTACCCGATGATCATCAATATTCACGGCGGTCCGCACGCGGCATACGGCTACACTTTCGATCACGAGATTCAGTGGATGGCGGCGAAAGGCTATGTCGTGCTCTATCCGAATCCGCGCGGCAGCACAACCTACGGCCAGGATTTCGGAAACATCATCCAGTATCACTATCCCGGCGACGACTTCAAAGACCTGATGGCCGGCGTGGACGAGTTGATCAAACGCGGCTGGGTGGACCCCGAACGTCTCGGTGTCACCGGCGGCAGTGGCGGCGGACTGCTCACCAATTGGGTGATCGGCCACACGCAGCGCTTCAAAGCGGCCGTCGCTCAGCGCGACATCGCCGACTGGGCCGACTTCTGGTACACCGCCGATTTCACGCTTTTCACTCCATCGTGGTTCCGCGGCGCGCCCTGGGAACAGGAAGCCGATTTCAAGGAACGCTCGCCCATCACCTACATCAAGGACGTCACCACCCCGCTGATGCTGATCCTGGGCGAAGCCGATTACCGCACGCCCCCCGGCTCCGGCGGCGAGCAAATGTTCCGCGCCCTGAAATACCGCAAGATTCCAACCGTGATGGTGCGCTTCCCCGGCGAATCGCACGAGCTATCGCGATCCGGCGTCCCCAAGCATCGGGTAGAGCGCCTGCAACACATAGTGGCGTGGTTCGACAAATACCTGCAAGGCCAGGAAATCCACACCTACGACGTGCAATGAGATAAGTGATTTTGTTTTATCGGCGTTTATCTGCGTTCATCGGCGGCCATCAATTCAGCAGTTACCAGACCTTGCACTGATGCTCGTTCACCATCGGTTGGCCAACCTTACACGAAAACGCGCGCCCGAATTCCGGCATGTTTGAAACCACTCCGTTCACCCGGAATTCCAACTGCGAGTGCGGATCTGTAATCGTAGTTTGCCGCTTGCTCTCCGGCCGTTCGTCTCCGCACGCCCATTGCGCCATCCCGATGAAGTACCGTTGATCCGGCGTGAAGCCGTCCTTTGACTGCAGATTCTCCCCAGCGGTCGCGCTCTTCCACGCCAGGTAAGCCAGAAATGTTCCGCCCAAATCGGCGACATCCTCGCCCAGCGTCAGCTTGCCGTTGCTCTTGACCTCATCCACTACCGTGTACTGCGAATACTGATCGGAGACGCACTTGGCGCGCTTCTCGAACTCCACGGCGTCCTCTTTGGTCCACCAATCTTTCAGATTGCCGTGAGCGTCGAACTGCCGGCCCTCATCGTCGAACCCGTGCGTCAATTCATGGCCGATGGTCGCGCCCGTATTGCCGTAATTCGGCGCGTCGTCCATCTTGGGATCGAACAGCGGTGGCTGCAGCACGCCCGCCGGAAAATTGATGTCGTTCATCTGCGGATCGTAATATGCGTCGACGGTGGGCGGCGTGATCTGCCACTCGGTGCGATCCACCGGCTTACCGATCTTGTCCAACTGCCGCCGTGCCTCGAATGAGTGCGCGCGTTCCACATTCCCGAAATAATCGTCACGTGCGATTTTCACCGAGCTGTAGTCGCGCCACTTGTCCGGATAGCCGATCTTGTTGACGATGGCGTGCAGTTTCTCCAGCGCGCGCTTCTTCGTCTCCTCGCCCATCCAGGGCAGTTGCCGGATCTCGCTCTCCATCGACGCTTCGATGTTCTTGGTCATCGCCAGCGTCCGCTGCTTGGTGTCCGGCGTAAACGTCTTCTCCACGAAAACCTGCCCCATGGCCTCACCCAAATCCCGGTCCACCCGCTGCACGCACCGCTTCCAGCGCGGCTGCATTTCTTTCACGCCGCGCAGGTACTTGCTGTAGAAATCAAAATTCTCCTGCACGAACGCCGGCGATAGATACGATGCCGCGCCGTGTACCAGGTGCCACCGCAGATAGGTTTTCCAGTCCGCCAGGCTCCTGGTCCGAAGCTCAACTTCGAGCGCCTTATAGAATGCCGGCTCAGTGACATTGATCACTGAAGCATCCGGCGCCTTCGCCGTTTCAAAGTACGCTTGCCAGAGAAACGCCGGAGTCAGCGCCTGCAACTGCGCCCCGGTCATTTTGTGGAACAGCTTGTAGGGATCGCGCTGCTCCACGCGCGTTAGCGAAGCCTTGGCCAGCGCCGTTTCAATCGCCATCACCGTCGCTGCGTGCAACTTCGCCGCCGCCGGCCGCTCGCCCAGCAATTCAAACATCTTCGCGACGTGAGCCAAATACTTCTGCCTGGTCTCGCGCGACTTGGCATCGGTCTTGGTGTAGTAATCGCGGTCCGGAAGCCCCAGCCCGCCGGCGTTGGCGAACGCGATCACCTTGGATGAGTCGGCAAAATCCTGATTGGAGCCGAACCCGAAGAGCATGTGGCCGTCGTTAAGCCCCAGATGCTGATGCGCCAGAAAAGCTGGAAGGTCGCGCAGCGATTTGATGGCCGCGATTGCATCCAACCCGGGCTTCAGTGGCGCGGCACCGGCTTTCTCCACCGCCGCTTCATCCATGCAGGCGTAGAAATAATCGCCGATCTCCCCGCTCACCAGCGGCCGGCCGGCACTCGGCTTCGCCGCTTCGAGCAGAATCCCCCACAGGAACCGCTGGTTGTCCTCGGTCAGTTTCGCGTACACATCCCAGCGCGATTGGTCGGGAGGAATCGGATTCTTCTGTATCCAGCCGCCGCAAGAGTAACGGTAGAAGTTCGTGCAAGGATCGACTGCCCGATCCATCGACGTCAAATCGAGACTGGGGCTATAGGGAAGCGAAGACAGGGGCGCATCCTTCGTTTGCCCAAGCAGCAGGCCAGCAATCAACAACAAAAGCGTGTATCGCACACCTTAATGGTAGACAATGCGGAACCAGGGTTTGCCTCTGCCTCTCAGCAAGCCCCTGGTATTGCTAGACATGAGAATCACTTTTGTGGGGCGGACCCCCTGGTCCGCGGGC